>CABVDD010000044.1 GCA_902497095.1 uncultured Faecalicoccus sp. | reverse complement strand
GCGCTATATAAGCGACATTTGGGATATTTATGATTTTACAACTGTCGAACTACCGACAAAAAATGATGTAATGATCAATCGTGGTGGGCGAATTCCAGCACCGTTACAATCGCTGAAAAACTAAATGTAAGTAATTTTCAGAAAATTTTTTCAAACTTTTCAATTTTTTGTTGCAAAAAAGTATTTCCTGTGTATAATAATGACCATAAAGACAAAGAAGAGAAGAAGTACAGATGGTTTTCTTTGTAGAGAGCGAATGGCTGGTGTAAATTCGTAAGAAGAAATCTGGAACGTGTCTTGGAGTCGCATTGTCGAAAGAAATGAGGCAATGATCGTGTATTCGCGTTAAGAATGAGGTGTCATCCAAATGATGGATGGAATTAAGGTGGTACCGCGAGTCAATCGTCCTTTTGTATAAAGGGCGATTTTTTTTATAGAAAGGAAGATGCGAATGAGTAAAGAAGATCGACGACGATGCGATAGATTCGCATCTTATAAAAAACAGTAAAAAATAAAAAAGAAGAAGAGAGAAAGAAGAGGGCAAAAAATATGAGTAAATTATTAAAATTAGGTTTGGCAGCATGCATGGTAGCTGGTATGGTTGGATGTTCTAGTGGTGAATCAACTACATCGGATGAAGATACTAAAACGATAACAATTGGTATTTCACCAGATTATGAACCATATGAAAGCTTAAATACAGATAATGAGATGGTAGGGTTTGATATCGACATGGTTGATTGGTTTGAAAACTACCTGAATGAAAATGAAGAAACAACTTATAAATTTGAATTTAAACAAATGGATTTTGACAACATTGTTACACAGATTCAAGGTGATCAGATCGACTTAGGAATTTCTGGGTTCACTTATGATGCCGATAGAAAAGTAGAATGGAGCGAACCATACTTAGGATCTGCACAAGTGGCAGTAGTACCAGCAGGATCAGATATTACTTCAATCGATCAGTTGGCAGGAAAATCTATTGCTGCACAAACAGGAGCTACAGGAGAACAAGCTGCCAAAGATGCTGGAGGAGAAGTAACAGGTTTAAAAAATGTTCAGGATATCATGAATGCATTAAGTGCCAATCAGTATGATGCAGCTGTTATTGACTCTGGTGTTGCCAAGAGTTATGCAGACAGTGGAAACTTCACTGTTTTGGATGGTGTCTTGATGGATGAAAAGAATTATATTATCGCTAAAGAAGGCAATACAGAAATGATTGATTTGATCAACAAATGCATCGAAGCTTTCATCGCCAGTGATGACTATGCCAAGATGTGTGAAGAATACGGCCTAACGGCAGTTGAATAAATGAAAGAAGAGGGATAGTATGTTTTCAGCCTTTGAGCAAGTATTTACACTTGATGTGGCGCTTTACTTTGCGAAAGGAGCGTTAGTATCATTAGGGATGGCCATACTATCCCTATTTATTGGTTTGATACTAGGTGTCTTGGGTGCCAGTGCCAAACGTTCGAAGTATCTTGTACTACGCGCTATCGGTAATTTTTATGTAGAAGTGATTCGAGGAACACCTATGTTGTTACAGATCTTAATTATTTTCTCAGTCATTCCTTCTATATATACAGCTATTACCGGCGATGTATTGCGAATTAATGTGTATTTGATCGGTATCATTGCCATGAGCATCAATTCCGGTGCTTATTCTACGGAGCTGATTCGAAGTGGTATCAACGGTGTAGATAAAGGACAATGGGAAGCTTGTGAAACTTTAGGATTAAATTCCTGGCAAACCATGCGCTTTGTGGTATTGCCGCAGGCTTTTAAATTGATTGTGCCGCCAATCATCAGCGAGTTTGTAACTTTGATCAAGGACAGTTCTTTGACAAGTACCATTGGTGCCATTGAACTTTTAAAGAGTGCTCAGATCGTAGGTGCTCAATATTATGAAGTTATGTCGCCTTATTTTTTAGCGGCTATCTTCTATCTGGTTATGACAATTAGTATTTCCTATATCGGAAAACGTGTAGAAAAGAGGTTGGCTGTCAGTGATTAAAGTAGAACATATACGAAAAAACTTTGGCAAGCTGCATGCCTTAAAGGATGTATCTTTGGAAGTCAACCAAGGAGAAATTGTTT
This sequence comes from uncultured Faecalicoccus sp., assembly GCA_902497095.1. Taxonomy (GTDB): domain Bacteria; phylum Bacillota_I; class Bacilli_A; order Erysipelotrichales; family Erysipelotrichaceae; genus Faecalicoccus. The sequence continues at coordinate 13,468 of CABVDD010000044.1, read as the reverse complement.
CTTTGATCGGCCCTTCTGGTTCTGGAAAGAGTACGCTTTTAAGATGTATTCACGGCTTAGAGAAAGTAGATCAGGGAAAAATTTATATGAATGGGGAACTCATGGACCCAAAAGATGAAAAGAAATATCGTCAGCAGCGAAATAAAATGGGATTTGTGTTTCAACACTTTAACTTATTTCCTAATATGACAGTGCTGGAAAACTGTAATCTGGCACAGATCCAGGTGTTAAATCGTTCTAAGGAAGAAGCTCAGAAAACATCGTTGATGTATTTGGAAAGAGTCGGTTTGGCAGAAAAGAAAGATGCATATCCAAATAACTTATCTGGAGGACAGAAACAACGTGTTGCGATTGCCCGGGCTTTGTGTATGAATCCAGAAATGATGTTATTTGATGAGCCGACCAGTGCTTTGGATCCGGAAATGATCAAAGAAGTACTTGAGGTTATGAAAGATTTGGGAAAACAAGGAATGACAATGATCGTTGTAACGCATGAAATGGGCTTTGCCCGTAAAGTGGGAAGTCGTGTAGTGTTTTTAGATCATGGCGAGATCGTGGAAGATTCACCAAGTGAAGAATTTTTCTCCAATCCACAATCTGATCGTGCTAAAGATTTCTTAAGCAAGGTATTTTACGAATGAGATTAGCAGATTTTAAAGTCGAACAATGGATGAATGAGAATGAAGGACAAGCAAAGTATAATTTAACGGACACTTGTGCTTCATCTTTTTCTATGGAAGACCTTTTACAGATGACGCAGGTCGATTTGTCTAAACTTGTATTGGATTATGGAGAAATTCAAGGCAGTCTGGCATTTCGCAAAGAGATTTTATCGTTATATAAAACAGGCAGTGTGGATAATATCACAAGTACTAATGGTTGTCTGGAAGCAAATGTGCTGGTGATGGAAACAATTTTAGAACCTGAAGATCATGTGATTGCTTGTGTACCAGGATATCAGCAGTTTACCAGTTATCCAAAATCTTTGGGGTGCGAAGTTTCTCAAATTGAGCTTTTGCCAGAAAATTTGTGGCAGCCAAAGCTGCAGGATTTTTTGGATGCGATCAAAGATAATACAAAGTTGATCATCTTAAATAATCCCAATAATCCGACAGGAACACAATATGATCTTCCTTTTTTAAAGGAGTTGATTCAAGTATGCGATCAAAAAGAGATCTATATTTTGTGTGATGAAGTATATCGGGATCCTGATCGATTGCCAAGTATCAGTGATCTATATCAAAGAGGAATCAGTACCTCTTCATTAAGCAAGATGTATGGTTTGGCTGGGCTTCGCTTAGGTTGGATCAAGGCAGAATGTGATCTTATTAAAAAAATCAATAGTCGAAGAGATTATACGATGATTTCTACAGGACCTTTATTGGATGCTTTAGGACAAGCGGCTCTGGCTCATAAGGATTTTATTCTACAAAGAACCAATATGATTTTAGATCAAAATCGTGCTTTCTTAAAACATTGGCTGCAAGATCAAGACTTATTTGATTGTGTGGTTCCTGAGAATGGTACAGTTTGTTTTCTGGAAATTAAAGATATGAAAGACAGTATCGCAATGGCACAATATCTGCTTAAAGAGCATGGTATCTTTTTTGTGCCAGGTGCCTGTTTTGATAAAGAAGGATATATGCGTTTAGGTCTAGGACAAGATCCACAACAGTTTCAAGAAGGACTGATGTTACTTTTTGATATCTTGAAATCTAAAAAAGGCTTATGATACACTGTAGTTATTAAGGGGCTGGTGAGATGAAAAAGTTGGGGATGCTTTTGGTATTGGTATTGTTGTTTAGCGGCTGTGCCAGATTAAGTGATTTTAATACAGAGAGCACGCGTACACAAAAAGAACAAAAGGAAGATCAGACACCGTCAACGATGACTTGTACCAGTGATAAAAATGATACGTTAACTTTTGAGGCAAAAGGCGATCAGATTCAAAGTATGACACAAACATTTGCCATGTCTTTTTCAGATTTAGGTATACGTGACGATTTAGATGCACAAAGTATTCAAGATAAGATCAATCAGTCTTTACAATCTTTATATGATCTTAAAGGGGTCGAAGCCTCTGGAGAGATAGTTGAGGATCATGTAGAGATCACATTGCATGTAAATTATGAAATTGCCAATGATAAAGAGCTTGTAGAAGCTGGTCTTTTACAGGAAGGAGAAAGAGACAGCGAACATATTTCGTTGGCGCAGACTCGAAAAAGTCAGGAAGCATCTGGTTATACATGTATAGTAGATTAAGGCGGCTTGACCGCTTTTTTTCATAAGGAGAGGTGAAATCATGCGCTATTATATTGCGGACTGTCATTTCTTTCATCGAGCGTTAAATGAACATATGGATCAAAGAGGGTTTGAATCGGTTGAAGCGATGAATGCTTATATGATCGAGCGTTGGAATGAAAAAGTTCGAAAAAATGATGAAGTTGTCATTTTGGGTGATTTTAGTTGGGGAAAGGCGCAGGAGACGCAAGAAGTTCTTCGACAACTTAATGGACGCTTGTACTTGATCAAAGGAAATCATGATCGTTTTTTACAGGATAAAGAATTTGATGCATCCCGATTTTTATGGATCAAAGAATATGCGGAATTTAATGAGAATAAGCGAAAAGTGGTGGCTTGTCATTATCCTATTGCTTGTTACAACGGGCAATATCGAAAAGATGAAAACGGCCATCCCAAAACGTTTATGCTGCATGGACATATTCATAAGACACAAGATCAAATATATTTAGATGCTTATCAAGATTTTGTACAAAAACAAGTACATCGCAGTATTTCCGGAAATATGGAAAATGTGCCTTGTCAGTTCATCAATTGTTTTTGCATGTACTCTGATTATCAGCCTTTAACATTGGATGAATGGATTGAAATCGACAAACAAAGAAGAGAAAAAAATAAAGCTTTAAAAATCGAATAGGAGAGAATATATGAAAAACACAGTTACTTTAGTCGCAACCGATCTGGATGGTACTTTTTTAAATAGTAAAAAAGAGGTATCTGATTTAAATCGTAAAGCTATTAGTGCCTTAAAACATCAGGGAATCTTGTTTGGTATTGCCTCTGGTCGTCCTGTAGAAACTGTACATGCGATGCTTGAGCAGTGGAAGATTGCCGATAGTGTCAGTTTCATTATGGGAATGAATGGTGGCGTTATTTATGATATACGCCGTCGTACCAAAGAAGAATATCATTTATTGGATGGAGAAATTATATTAGATATCATACATTTTTATCAGGATATGGATGTCATTTTCCATGTGTTGGTTGGAGATATTCGCTATACAAGTAAATCAACGCCGGAAACAAGAGCACACGCGAAGTTGTTTGGAGAAACAGAAATCGAAATTGATCTGGAAAGTTTCTTGAAAGATCGTACAGTGAATAAATTGATCATTTATTGTGATCCAGAATATATGCCACAAGTTTTAGAACGATCTAAAAAATTTAAACGTGAAGATTGTGTAGGCTTTAATACCGCAAACAACTTGTTTGAATATTGTGATCCAGCCATCAATAAAGGATATGGTATACAAAAGTTGTGTAAACATTTTGGCGTAAACCTGGAAAACTGTGTGGCTTTTGGCGATGAAGCCAACGATATTCAGATGTTGGAAAAGGTTGGTATGGGCGTTTGTATGAAAAACGGATCAAAAGGTGCCAAAGAAGCGGCTAATGTAGTCAGTGAATATACAAATGATGAAAGTGCATTGGGACGTTTTTTATTTGAACATGTACTGGAAACGGAATAAAGATCTTGTGATGAGATCTTTTTTTCTGTTTATTTATGGGCAAAGAACATTTTTTTAAATTTGTCAAGAAATATGTTAATATAGAATTGACAGTTTGCATTCTATAAGCTAATATAATAAATTGCATAATAGTCTTAGGGGGTAGTGCGCCTTTGGCTACGACGCAAGACAAAAATCAACGAAAGGATGGCATGCATGGACACAAACAAAGCGTATCACATCCTCGAATGTGGCAAAAAAGCAACACGTCGAGATTATTCTAAAGTAAGTGGAAAATTGGAATTACCAAACCTTGTTGAGATTCAGACTAATTCATTTAAATGGTTTATCAGACAGGGGATTCAGGAAGTATTTGAAGAGATTTATCCAATTGAGAATTATGGAAAAAATATCAAACTGAATTTTTTGCGTTATCATTTTGCACAGCCAAAATATAATGCGGAAGAATCAATGTATAGAGAATGCAACTATGCAGCACCTCTGTATGCGGAAATGGAATTAGAAATCACGGATCCGGATACAGGAGAAGTCGTAACAAAAAATGAAGAAGTATATTTAGGTGATTTTCCGTTAATGACAGAAACGGGAACTTTTATCATCAATGGAGCAGAGCGTGTTATCGTTTCTCAGATCGTGCGAAGCCCAGGAGCTTATTTTTCTGAAAGTTATGATGAAAAGACTGGAAAGCAGAATTATGCCTGTGAATTGATTCCAAGTCGTGGAACATGGCTGGAATTTATGACAGAACAGAAGAAGACGTCAAACGGAAGAACGATCAATGTATCTATCGATCGCCGTCGTAAGATTTTGTTTACAATTCTTTTTAAAGCCATTGGTATGTCTTTGAATTTGGAAGTGAATGAAAATACGACAGATACAACACAGATGGAAATCTTCTTAAAAGCAATGGGAAGAAACTGGGATGAGGTTGCGACAGATCCGGAAAATCGTGAATACATGAATCTGTATTTGTTGTTGTATACGGCATTCTTTGGAAAATATGAAGAGATTGAAAATACGTTGTTGAATGATAAAGTAAAAACAACACAGGAAGCTTTATTGTCTTTCTATGAAAACCAAAGAAGCGATGAAATACCTACGTTAAATGGTTCCATTACGTTGATGCAGGCAAAATTCTTTGATCATCGTCGTTATGATCTAACGAAAGCCGGCCGTTATAAATTGCGTAAAAAATTAAATGCGATCGGTCGTATGGATGGAACTACGCTTGCCCATGATATCGTGGATGTAGATGGCAATGTGTTTATGGAAAAAGGTACGATCATTCATCGAGATCAACGAAATGCACTACGTGAAGAGCTGGTCAAAGGTCCATATTGTACACCATATCCATTCCGTTCAGAATTCCATGAAGAAGATATTGTCAGTGTTCCAACAAGCTATAATAGCGGTTTAATTGGACGTATTCTGGCCAAAGACGTGGAAGTGGATGGCGTATATTATGAACAGGGAACGGTATTGACTGCACAAGATGTCAAAGAACTTCAGGAAGTAGAAGAAATTGCCGTTTATGGTGGATTGATCGCACGTCCGGTTGTTTTGACAGCTGAAAACAGCGAGTCGGTATTTAATTATGGACAACGTTTGTACGCTTTAGGTCGTTTAACAAATGCCAAAGGACAGGATATCATCGATGCTCAGATGGAATTAGTAGCTCCACGTTATACAGTAGGTGTGGAACCAGATGCTTTGGAAGATGATGTTGTCAAGGCTTTGCGTATTCGTGCCAATCAGGAAGAAATCACCGCATGGTTGATTGGAGCTTGCGTACAAGAATTGTATGTTGTTGATAAAGAAGGCGATGAGATCAAAATCTGTGGAAATGATCCATTTGCCAATAAACACACGATTACGATGTCGGATATGTATGCCTTCTTCTCTTATAATATGAATGTAATGGAAGGTGTCGGAACAACCGATGATATCGATATGTTGGGTAACCGTCGTATTCGTTCTGTTGGAGAATTGATTCAAAATCAGTTCCGTATTGGTTTATCTCGTATGGAACGTGTTGTCAAAGAACGTATGTCGATTCAGGAGTTAGAAAACTTGACACCGAGAAAATTGACAAATATTCGTCCTTTAACTGCAGCTATCAAAGAGTTTTTCTCTAGTTCACAGCTTTCTCAGTTTATGGACCAGCAAAACCCATTGGCTGAATTGACGAATAAACGTCGTATTTCTGCTTTAGGTCCAGGTGGTTTAACACGTGATCGTGCCGGGTTCGAGGTTCGAGATGTTCATACATCACACTATGGACGTATTTGTCCAATCGAAACACCAGAAGGTCCAAACATCGGTTTAATTTCGAACTTGACATCGTATGCGAAAATCAATGAATATGGATTTATTCAGACACCATATCGTATTGTTAATAAAGATGGAACAGTACAGGAAGAAGCCGTATATTTAAGTGCGGACGAAGAAAGTGATTATTTGATTGCGCAGGCCAATGAGGTTCGTGATGGTCGTTTGATCAATGAACATGTCGTTGTGCGTAAAGGTGGAGAAACTATCATTGCCAATCGTGAAGATGTAGAATTGGCCGACGTTAGTCCAAAACAGATCGTATCGGTTGCGACTGCATGTATTCCATTCCTGGAAAATGACGATGCTTCTCGTGCCTTGATGGGAGCTAACATGCAGCGTCAGGCCGTACCTTTGTTACAGCCGCATTCTCCATATGTCGGAACGGGAATCGAGCATAAGATTGCCAAAGACTCTGGTGTAGGAATCGTTGCCAAGGAAAATGGTACGATCAAGTATGTAGATAGTCTTCGTATCGTAGTTGAAACAGAAGATCATAAAGAACATACATATCAGTTGCGTAAGTTTGCCCGCAGCAATGCTTCTACCTGCATTAACCAGCGTCCTATTGTAGAAGTAGGAGAAAAAGTTGAAAAAGGTGATATTTTGGCTGATGGTCCTTCCATGGAAAATGGAGAATTGGCGTTAGGTCAAAATGTTACGATTGCGTATATGACTTGGTATGGTTACAACTATGAGGATGCCATTATCATGTCAGAACGCATGGTCAGTGATGATGTATATACTTCCATTCACATTGAAGAATATGATATTGATTGCCGTGATACAAAATTAGGTCCGGAAGAAATCACTCGTGATATTCCAAATGTTGGTGAAAGTGCAGTACGCAAACTGGATGAAAATGGAATTATCATGGTTGGTGCCGAAGTTAAAGAAGGCGACATCTTAGTTGGTAAAGTTACGCCAAAAGGACAAAGTGAAGTTTCACCAGAAGAAAAATTATTATTAGCTATCTTTGGTGAGAAATCACGTGAAGTACGCGATAATTCTTTGAAGGTTCCTCATGGTGGAGCTGGTATCGTACATTCTATTCGTGTCTTCAAAAGAGGCGATGGTTCAGAGCTTCCACCGGGAGTAAACATGCGTGTTAAAGTCTATATCGTTCAGAAACGTAAGATTTCTGAAGGTGATAAGATGTCTGGACGTCATGGAAACAAAGGTGTTATCTCTAAGATCCTTCCAATTGAAGATATGCCATTTACGGCAGATGGAACACCAATTGATATCATCTTGAATCCATTTGGTGTACCTTCTCGTATGAATATTGGTCAGATCTTGGAAATCCATTTGGGATATGCAGCCAAGAAGTTAGGTGTAAAATTTGCGACGCCGGTATTTGATGGTGTATCCAATGAAGAATTGGCAGACATCATGAAAGAAGCACAAATGACCAGTGATGGTAAACAGGTGCTGTATGATGGACAAACAGGTCAGCCATTTGATGAACGAATCAGTGTTGGTGTCATGTATATGATCAAGCTGGCTCACATGGTTGATGATAAATTACATGCTCGTGCAACAGGACCATATTCACTAGTTACACAACAGCCGTTAGGTGGTAAAGCACAAAACGGTGGTCAGCGTTTTGGAGAGATGGAAGTTTGGGCTTTGGAAGCCTATGGTGCAGCGCATACACTACAGGAAATCCTGACTATCAAATCCGATGATATTCAAGGACGTATCAAAACTTATGAAGCCATTATCAAAGGAAAAGATATTCCAGAACCAGGTGTTCCTGAATCTTTCCGTGTATTGGTACACGAACTGCAAGGTTTAGCTATTGATGTTCGCTTGTTGGATGAAAACAACAATGAAGTGGATCTAAATCCAGATGATGATGACGATGTGCCAGTAGCTCACCAAGCACTTCCTAAAGAAGAACTTGTTAATGATATAGAAGAAACGAAAGATGAAATTACCGATGAAATAGAACAGGAGGCTGAGTAATCAATGTCAATCAACAATTTTGCCTCGATTCAGGTGCGTTTAGCTTCACCGGAAACCATTTTAAAATGGTCACATGGTGAAGTAACAAAACCAGAAACTATTAATTATCGTTCACAAAAAGCTGAACGTGACGGTCTATACTGTGAGCGCATTTTCGGTCCTACAAAGGACTGGGAATGTGCCTGCGGTAAATATAAAAAAGTTCGTTTTAAGGGCGTAGTCTGTGATCGTTGTGGTGTTGAAATCACAAAAGCAAGCGTACGTCGTGAACGTATGGGACACATTCATTTGGCAGCGCCGGTTGCCCATATCTGGTACTTGCGTGGAATTCCAAGTCGCATGGCCTTATTATTGGATGTGACACCAAAACAATTAGAAGAAGTTGTATACTTTGTCAGCTACATTGTAACGGATCCAAAGGATACAGATTTAGCTTATAAACAAATCTTGTCGGAAAGAGAATATCGTGAAAATATCGCGATTTATGGAAGCCAGGCTTTTACGGCACAAACCGGAGCTGAAGCTGTACTTCGTCTGTTACAAGATGTAGATCTGGAAGAAGAATATCAAAATGTACAAGAAGCGTTAGAAAAAGCACAGGGTGAAAAACGTAAAAAATTAATTAAGCGTTTAGATACGATCCAGGCTTTTAGACATAGCGATAATGAGCCAGAATGGATGATCCTGACAAATATTCCGGTTATACCACCGGATCTGCGTCCTATGTTACAGCTGGATGGTGGACGTTTTGCGACTAGTGATTTAAATGATCTGTATCGTCGTGTTATTACACGAAACAATCGTTTACGTAAGTTATTGGATCTAGGTACGCCAAACATCATCGTTCAAAACGAAAAACGTATGTTGCAGGAAGCAGTAGATGCCTTAATTGATAATGGACGTCGTTCTAAACCGATCACGGGAGCTGGAGGACGTGCTTTAAAATCATTGTCTCACTCTCTAAAAGGTAAACAAGGTCGTTTCCGTCAGAACTTGTTAGGAAAACGTGTTGACTTCTCTGGACGAAGCGTTATCGCCGTAGGACCAGATTTGAAGATGTATCAGTGTGGTATTCCTCGTGAAATGGCTGTTAACTTGTTTAAACCATTTATCATTAATGAAATCGTAAATGAAGGTTTGGCAGCTAACCCTAAAAATGCTGAAAAGTTGATTGAACGCCGTGATCCTAAAATGTGGGATGTTGTTGAAAAGGTCATCGACGGTTATCCCGTATTGATGAACCGTGCTCCGACATTGCACCGTTTAGGTATTCAGGCATTCTTGCCTAAGCTTGTTGAAGGACGTGCTATGCGTCTTCATCCACTGGTATGTACAGCCTTCAATGCCGACTTTGACGGTGACCAGATGGCGATTCACGTACCTTTAAGTGAAGAAGCACGTGCTGAAGCCTTAGTCATGATGTTAGGAAGCCATAATATCCTAGGGCCTAAAGATGGTAAACCTATCGTTACGCCAGGACAGGATATGGTTATGGGTAACTTCTATTTGACCATGGAAGAAACAAAACAAGAGTTAGAAGAAGAAGCGCAGCGTTACGAAGACAAAGATTGTCCAAAAGAAGCTGTACAATGGAGAACATATGCCGCAAATGAAGGACATGTTTACTTAGATGAAAAAGAAGTAATGATGGCCTATCAGACAGGACAGGTGCATTTGCATTCTCGTATCGCATTACCAGTTCGTGGCTTAAAGAAAACAAGCTTTGACTTGATTCATGAAAATGATTATTTAGTCACAACTGTTGGAAAATTGATCTTCAACTCTATGTTCCCGGAAGATTTTCCATATTTGAATGAAGTTTCTAAAGAAAACTTTGAAAAAACACCAGATAAATATTTTGTACAACCAGGAATGGATGTAAAGAAATATATTTCTGAACTTGAAATTACCCCTGCGGTAAAGAAAAAAGATTTAGGAAAAGTTATTGCCGAAGTCTTCAATCGTTACTCTGTCGATCAAACGGCAGAAATCTTGGACCAGATCAAATCCATGGGATTTAAATATTCTACTGTAGCTGGTATTACCGTATCCTTAAGTGATATTGAGGTAGCACCAAACAAAGAAGAACATGTAGAATATGGTCGTAAAAAAGCCGAAGAGTTAAAACGTCTGCAGAAAAAAGGTATGTTGACGATGGAAGAATGGGAACGCCATTTGAATAAACTCTGGGAAAATGTAAAAGATGAAATTGCCGATGAATTGTTAGCTAATCTGCCTCGTAAAAATCCAATCAACATGATGGCTCGTTCTGGGGCCCGTGGTAACCGTTCTAACTTTACACAGTTAGCTGGTATGCGTGGATTGATGGCTAAGCCAGGTCATGGTAAATCAAGCGGAGGCGAATATGTATCTTCTATCATAGAGGTACCAATTTACTCTTGTTTCCGTGAAGGTTTAAATGTATCTGAGTTCTTTACCAGTACACATGGTGTACGTAAAGGTTTGACCGATACCGCCTTGAAAACTGCTGAATCTGGTTACTTGACTCGTCGTTTAGTAGACGTAGCACAAGATGTTATCATTAAAGAAGATGACTGTGGAACCGATCGTGGTTATTGGGTAGAAGCTCTTGTGGATCGTAAGAACAATACGGTCATCGAACCTTTGATGGATCGTTTGATCGGACGTTATTCTAAACAAGATGTAACAGATCCAAAAACAGGAGAATTGATCATCGCAAGTGATGAATTTATTACAGAAGAATTGGCTAAACGTATTGTAGATACAGGTATTGAAGGAATGTATATTCGTTCAGTATTTACTTGTAAATCTCGTTCCGGTGTTTGTCGTAAGTGTTATGGACGTAATATGGCAACTGGAAAAGATGTTGAGGTTGGTGAAGCCATTGGTATCATGGCCGCTCAAAGTATCGGTGAACCAGGTACACAGCTGACAATGCGTACATTCCATACCGGTGGTGTTGCCGGATCTGGAACTGGAGATATCACACAAGGTTTGCCTCGTGTTGAAGAACTTTTCGAAGCGCGTTGTCCAAAAGGTGTAGCAGTTATTGCCCAAATCAGCGGTGAAATTACTTCGATTGAACGTATTGAAGGAACAATGCGTCAAGAAGTCATTATCACAAGCGAAAGCGAAAGCATTTCTCACAAGATCAATGCCAATCAGACAATGCGTCCATGGGTACAAGTTGGTGAACACATTGAAGCAGGTACGGCATTGACAGAAGGTCCATTAGATCCAAAAGAATTGCTTCGTGTAGCTGGTGTACGTGAAGTACAAGATTACATCTTAAAAGAAGTTAAGAAAGTTTACCAATCACAAGGTATCGAAATTTCTGATAAACACCTTGAAGTTATGATCAAACAGATGATGAAACGTGTTATCGTAACGGATAGTGGAGATACAGATTTAAATGTAGGTGTACAATTATCCTTGAACAATATCACGAAAATCAACCGTGATGCTTTGTTGACAGGAAAAACACCAGCACAATTTAAACCAGTGTTGTTAGGTATTTCTAAAGCTTCTGTAGAAACAGATTCTTTCCTTTCTGCCGCAAGTTTCCAGGAAACGACAAAAGTATTGACAGATGCGACAATTAAAGGAAAAGTTGATCATTTGGTTGGTCTGAAGGAAAACGTTATTATCGGTAAACTGATTCCGGCAGGAACCGGATGTACGGGTAATCGACCACAAAATGAATTGGTCAAAGAAAAGGCAAAAGAGCTTCGTGATAAACGATTGGCTCGTATGCATGAAAATGAAGATGAAGAGTTTGATAAAATCGTAGGTGCAAATTCATTAGATGAAGAAGCCAGTCTGCATGAAGATGTTGCGGAAGCAGAAAGCATCTTAGGTGATGCGAATTTAGATGCAGAGTCTATCGATATTCATGAACCAGATTCAACATTGAATGCTGAATAAGAAAAAGGAGGATTTAACGATCCTCCTTTTTTAGCATCGATTTCCAGTCATGATCTCAATGATTTCCTTGTCAGTTTCTTTCATACCTTCTTTAGCCAACAAAGAAATATTTCGTATCGTATTTTCGACCCCTTTTGTTACGATTCCTTCTCCATCTTTGAACTGTTGTCCATTTTTATACATCTCATATCCTAAATATCCCGCCTCTAGTGCATTGGCAATTTTGGCAGCACAACTAGGTTTAGCTCCATCACATACAGTACCGGAAATCATGGCAATTCCATTCACTAAAGTATGTGATATGGCATATAAGTCACCGCCTTCCAAATAACAAATTCCACAGGCGGCTCCCACACCGGCACTTACCACTCCGCAATAAGCGCTGAGTTTTCCAATTCCATATTTTAAATGCATGGTGATCAGATTGGAAATCAAAAGTGCCCGATACAGTTTTTCAGAGCCTAATTTCTTTTCTTGTGTCCAGACAATGACCGGAATACTTGCGGTCATACCTTGGTTTCCGCTGCCGGAATTGATAATGACTGGCAACTCACATCCGCTCATACGCGCATCACTGCCGGCTGCTGCATATGCTTTAGCTTTGTTCAGAAGATTTCTGTCATCTCTTTCTAATAAGATCTTACCAATATTGGCACCATAGTTTTCTGTCATACCTTTTTGGGCGATGGCCATATTATAGGAAATCTGGCGGTCTAAAATTTCTTTGACATCCTCTAAATTGGCACAATTGGCAAACTCGATAATGTCTTTTACCCGCATAAAAGAATGATCGTTGGTTTTAGATTCAGAGATGGTCTTGGCATCAAATATGATTTGATCATCTTTTTTGATCCATAGAATATGATCATGACCTCCGGCAATACGAACAGAGGCCGAATGCTTGTTTCCATACAAGGAAACAATGAGATCTAGAGGTATGGATGAGTCTAATGGTTTTACGATCACAGGAATAGACTTTAAGAAAAAATGAATCTTCTCCTTTTGTTCTTTAGAAACCTGACTGATGACCTCCAGCTTTTTATCGGCATTGCCGGCCACGATACCAGCAACAGCGGCAGCTTCGATTCCTTTTAGTCCATCGGTATTAGGAACGGTCACACTTTTAACATTTTTAATAATATTTCCGCTGGCTTCAATATAAACCTTGTCACAAGGCTCATTCAATGTCTTACGGGCAACTGAAGCACAATAGGCAATTGCGATAGGCTCTGTACATCCCATGGCTGGAACAAGCTCGTTTTGTAAGGCGTTTACATAATTTTGATAATTCTTATCAGATTGATTCATGTTTGACATCCCTTTCGTAGAAAATATTTTCCCATAGTTTTTAAAGAGTTTCAATATCATTGTACGAAACTTGTCGCCATTAAGGAAAAATGTCACCCTTCGTTAAGCGAAAATGTCACCTGTAATAATCAAACAGATATAATCTTCTTTATCTTGGAATAAAGGAGGTTCTATGAAAAAAGACAAAC
>CABVDD010000043.1 GCA_902497095.1 uncultured Faecalicoccus sp. | reverse complement strand
ATATATTTACCCTCTGTTTTTAAGTCGCTCTTTTTTCATATTTTTATTCACACTTATCCTCTTTTCTTTAATGTCATATATATAATTATTGATACTTATTCTAATGTTTCAAAAATGCGTTTGCTATATCATCTACACTTTTAGCATCTAATAGCGCTTGAACAACTTCCTCATCAGCTAATTTTCCAGCTATTGTAGCTAACATTTTTAAATGTTCATTCCCAGCGTTATCACCATCTTGAACCGAAAACAGACAAATCACTCGTACACCTTTTCCATCGATGGACTCCCAAGGTATTTCATTTTTAAATTTTCCTATAGCAATTCCATTTTTTACTACACTTTTACTTAGACCATGAGGTATTGCAATATAGTTTCCAATACCTGTTTTTCCAAGTGTTTCTCGATAATAAATGTCATCTTTATAGCTTTTTAAATCATTAATATATCCTGCATCTAATAAAATCTGGGACATCACATCAATCGCATCATCTTTTGTTTTTCCTTCTAAATCGACTCCCATGATCCTAGTATCAATAATATCCTTTATTTCCATATATAACCCTCATTTATTGTTCAAAATAATATTTTTCTGTATCATTAGTTTTAAATAATCTAATTTTTTCAATTGCTGTTTTCTTAGCAGCTTCCATGCAATCAGGGAAAATAACGTTTGGTTCACGAATTTCCATATTTCCATTATTTAAAATTTCTCTTAATTTTTCTGTAAAAGAAATTTTAATATCTGAAGAAATGTTAATTTTAGAAACTCCTATTTCCACTGCTTTAGAAATTTCTTCATCTGGATTACTACTTCCTCCATGCAAAACTAGTGGTACATCCACTACCTGTGTAATTTCTTTCAAAATATCTAATCGTAATTTAGGCTTCATATTTTTTGGATATAATCCATGAGCTGTTCCGATAGCTACTGCTAAGGAATCAACACCAGTACGTTCAACAAATTCTTTAGCTTTTTCTGGATCTGTATAAATAATTTCAGATACTCCACCTTCAACATTATTGCCAGTATCACCAATAGTTCCTAACTCAGCTTCAACGGAAACACCAACAGCATGAGCAATTTTCACAACCTCTTGTGTTTGTTTTACATTTTCTTCAAACGGTAAACTGGACCCATCAATCATAACTGAAGAAAATCCTAACTGAATTGCGTGCAAAACTTGATCAATATTAGCTCCATGATCTAAGTGTAAGGCTACTGGTAATTCAGTTGCATTAATTTCTGCCATTACCTGCCCAATAAAACTATCTCTCAAAAAACTTAATTCATCTGGATGAATAGCCATAATAAATGGTGCTTTTTCCTCTTTACAAGCATCCATAATAGCTGGTAATAACTGTCCGCTACCTGCATTAAATGCTGGCACTGCAAAATGATGCTTCTTTGCCACCTCTAACATTTCTTTCCCTGTAATTAACATTATGTTTCACTTTCCTTTCCTTTTTGTTTCTTTTTGTTTTATTACACTACCAATTATAAGCGCTTTCAGTAACATGTCAATAATTATTTTCTTTTTATTTTTCTTTCTTTGTATTTTCTCTTTATTTATTTTAATTTTCTTTTTGTTTCTCTTTTGTCTTTATGTTATACTTGGCTTAGATATAGAATCACAATTTTCAAAGATTTAAAATTGAATTTGTAATAGGAGGATAATTCATGCAACCATCAGACAGAATCAGTATAATTAAGAACACTCTATATAGTGAAAAAAAAGTAACAATTGCAGAGATGGCCGCGAAACTAAATGTTACTTATCCCACTATTAGAAAAGATTTTAATCAAATTTTGCTTTCAGATAATTCAATAAAAAAAATCCACGGAGGTTTGTGCGTTAAATCTGAAGAAGATTCATTGGACTTGTATGCCAAACGACTTGTTAAACATGAAAAAGAGAAAGAGCAAATAGCGGCTAAAGCGCTTAGTTTTATTACAGAAAAGTGTACCGTACTTTTAGATTCTAGCTCCACAACATTTGTTTTAGCGAAAGCGATGGTAAATCTAGATTTTCGCTTCACCGTTATAACCAACGGTATTTCTACTGCTCGACTTTTATCAAAAAATGATAAAATTACCGTCATTGTGCTACCAGGTATATTACATAACAATTCAAATACAATTATTGATGAATTTAATTTTAATTTTTCTAACAAATTTAATTTGGATATCTTTATATTTTCCGCTACCGGCCTTACGTTAAATGGCGGTTTTTCAGAGTATAATTTACAAGAAGTGAGTCATAAAGCAAATAATATCCAAAAAGCTAAAAAATCAATAGCACTAATTGATAGTTCAAAATTTGGACAATCCTCTAGCGCTAATTTTGCATCATTAGAGGATGTAGACATTCTAATTACAGATAACAAAATATCATTAGAGACCAAATCCCTTTACGGACATCATATTGAAATAATTTAATAGTTAAAAATATAATATCTAAAATAAACCGGCTCCTAAAATTTGAACAAGAATTATCAAACTTGTTAAGATTCTTAACTGATATCTATTTTCTCCATAATGAAAGGAATCATTACATGAGTGATTTTCTCATTTAATAATTCCTTTTTTCTTATATCCTTTTTCTGCCCAGACTTTGTTACATAGAAGTTTTTAATAAATGATCATACTTTAGCTCAACTCCTGGATATCACTTTAAGAAAACTTATCAATAGTACTTTTTCCCCTTCAATAACATTGCTTCATCCCCTACTTCTCAGTCACATGTGATCCATAATTTTCAATATACGAGATTTTTAGAATATGAACAAATACACAATTGATGATGAATTAAGATAAGTGGAAAGATTAAGAGAACAATATCCTCCAGGGATTAAGATCCAGTGCATCCAAATGGATGATCCTTATCATGCCGTTGCCCCAGGTTCCATCGGCACAGTTGATCATGTCGATGATGCCGGTACGATTCACATGTCTTTGGAAAATGGATCAAGCCTTGGATTGATTCCTGGTGAAGATTGTTTCAAGATCATAAGAAAATCGGAACACAATAAATCGAAAGTTCAAGAACGCTAATGTACAAAGAAGTGCTTCACAACATTTCTACCTTTAAAAAGAAGAAATTCAGAAATCAAGAACGCATCAAAACTTTGGAAAAAGAAAACATCAGGTTATCTGACGAACTTAAGAAACTCTACAATCTCAAAAATCAATTTGAGAAATTGAACGCAGAAGCATCGATTTTAATTGCAACAAGCACTGAATAATGGTCCCACCATTATTCAAATATCTTAGGGGATACTCTTAAAACCCCGTTTTGTAAAAATGATTAGCACTGCAAAATACTGTACAATCACTATATATAACTACTAACTTAGGAGATGATAAGACGGCAAATGACATTGTAGTATTTAAAAACGGCGAACTGGAATTACCAGTAAATATTAGTCCAGATTTTGAGACTGTATAGTTAAGTCGTGATCAAATGAGTGATTTATTTGATCGTGATATTAAAACGATTGGCAAACATATCTCTAATATTTTTAAAGAATGTGTACTAGATAAAGAAGTGGTTGTCGCAAAATTTGCGACAACCACAAAGCATGGTGCAATAAAAGGAAAAACACAAACAAAAAATGTCGAATTCTATAATCTCGATGTCATCATTTCTGTCGGCTATCGTGTCAAATCACAAAGAGGCATCGCATTTAGGAAGTGGGCTACCTCAATCTTAAAAGACTATATGATCAAGGGTTATGCCGTTAACGAAAAGCGCTTAGAGATTCTTAACAAGACCATTGACATACAGACAAAAATGTTGGCATCTACTTTAGAGCTAGATGAAAGTGAAGTACTCAATGTCATTGAAGCTTATCAAAATGCCTTATCACTGCTTGATGATTATGATCATGGTTCCTTGTCAAAACCAAAAGGAACAGATTCTGTTTATCGTCTGACTTATGCAGAATGTTGAAAACTGATCGATAAGATGAAATTTGAATCTGCAGTCTTTGGTGTTGAAAGAGAAGAAGGCAAACTGAATGGTATTTTAGCAGCAGTATATCAAAATGTCTTTGGTCAAGAACTCTACCCTAGCATCGAAGAGAAGGCGGCCAATCTTCTTTACTTCCTCATCAAAGATCACCCTTTTGCCGACGGCTGCAAACGCATCGGTGCTACGATCTTTTTGGAGTTTTTAAACAAGAATCATCATTTGATCATCAATAGAAAACAGATCATCTCGGACAGCGCCTTAGTAGCAATCACCTTAATGATTGCTGAGTCAAGACCGGAAGAAAAGGAAACGATGGTCAAATTAGTCATGAATTTCTTGTCAAAACAGAACTTATCAAATTAAACACATGACTAAAGAAATTTTTCAATATATCCGTTTTTTTCTATCCAATTTCTCAAGAAAACTGCGAGAAAAAAAACACGGGAAGAAAAGGGCGGTCCAAGATTAGATGGGGTTTAGTGGATTTACTCTTTATGATTATAAGGGGTACTAACTGCCCCAAATGATTTAAAGCAGGTGGGGAACCTGGTCAGCATTTTAGGGCTCCTTTTTTGCAATCATCTATACACTGCCGTTTTCTCTGTAGATCTCAAAATTGATCCTTTTTCCAGTACCAGCATACACCGGTTTCGAAACCTCTCCCAGTTGTGATTGGTCCATATTGGAGGAGGAATGAACGGCATCCTGTATATTGAACAGGACATGAAGAAGAAACAGAAGGACGGTGGTGGGTACGAGGTTTCGCTTTTTCTTTTGTCCAAACAGAGAAACCTTTCCAGAGAATATCTCAATATCAATGTAACAAAAACGACCCCAAAAATCTTTGGAGCCGTTGGTGAGCTGTATAGAAGCCTGCCCTATGTGATCTTATTTTATTTCTAAACCCTATCTATTTTGGTGCTTTAAATTCTGTTGGGGTTTTTACAAATTCAATTTAAATCAAATTGGGGTGATTTCGCCCCAATTTGTTTTTAAAGGTTCGATTCTATGTGTTTTTCTATAATGGTTCTCAGTTTGATTTTTTATATTTTCCTCTTGGTTTTCCTTTACGTTTAAGGTGGAGTTATATGGTTTAAGATCTTCCAAGATACTGGCGGCAGTGTTCTGGGAGATTGTTTTTTTATCTTCGATAAGAGTGGTTCTTTCTTTAAAAGCCTTTCCACATTCTTTACAGAGGTATCGACGACTTTTATAAAAAACGGTGGTTGATCCATCATTGAAGATCTTGGCTTTCACTTTTTGGATACGGTAGTCCTTAACACGATTGGTCAGGCATCCGCATTTCGGACAAAAATGATCTTTTACCTTTAAGGTGATCAAATAGTCGGAGTGGCCGTTTTTTGAGGGAACAGGATCTATAGATTGCACATCTTCTGGGGTCAGATTCAAAGTTCTTAATATATATTTTTCCATTCCTACCTCGCTTTCTGATAGAATCGAACATCCCCATTCTATCAAGAGAGGTAAGATTATCGAGACCCCTACTTAAATTTAAAGCGACATAAGAAAAACACCCCAACCTATTTAAAGGCAAGGGTGCACCCCAAGATAATTTAATATATCTCTATTTTTGGATAGTCTTTAATAATTCCTTTTTTCTTATATCCTTTTTCTGCCCAGACTTTGTTACATAGAAGTTTTAATGAATGATCATAATTTAGCTCAACTTCTGGATATCACTTTAGGAAAGAAAACTTCCCAATAGTACTTTTGCCCCTTCAATAACATTCCTTCATCCCTACTTCTCAGTCATATGTGATCCATAATTTTTGATATACGAGGGACAGGATCCTTTGGCAAATAAGATAAGATACCCCTATACACTGGTCGAATTCATACACAAGCAAGGAAATTATGAAAAAAGAAAGGCTGGTAAAATGGCCCAAGAAAAGAAATCCATAGATGGAACTATTGATTCAAATACCAAAAAGATGTCTATATTCTGGGCCTTGAATTTTAAATGTGCAGAGTCTTAAAAAAAGAATTCCACCTATC
The DNA here is from genome assembly GCA_902497095.1 of uncultured Faecalicoccus sp. Taxonomy (GTDB): domain Bacteria; phylum Bacillota_I; class Bacilli_A; order Erysipelotrichales; family Erysipelotrichaceae; genus Faecalicoccus. The sequence continues at coordinate 9,900 of CABVDD010000043.1, read as the reverse complement.
TTCAATGTATCACTCTAAATACATTTCTAGATTTGGATGAATTCACCATTACACAGTTAATCGATAATGGATTTATCCTGATTGTCCCTCAAAAACTTCTAATTCTTTATATTTCTAATCTATCATCAATGTCTGGACAAAAAAACTCTGGATTCTCTTCCAGAGCTTTCACTATTCTTAGGCCACAAATAAGATCCTCAACTAATTTTGGATAAATCACAAACCTCAGTTAAAGGCACTAACTAGTTTGGTAATACTCTGTTTAAATTTAGGAAGCCAAGTAATAATTATGACACACTTAAACAACAAATATATTTATTCACAAATTGTTATAGATTTAATCACTTGCATTGGCAGAAAAAATCATGGCGACAAACTTACTATAATCCTACAAAGAATACAATTAGTTATATCTTGATCTCATTTTCTTTGTTGTTTAATTTAAAGACAAATAAACACGTTTTATTTCCCAGATTCCCATAATCGCATTCTAAGATACTCTTTCAATTGCTCATCAACACAATAGATATAGCATCCTTTTTGTCCTCGAGTTAAAAGAGTACGATACGTATTTTTTATAATACGATCTGCAATTTCCAATGCTTTTTGCGGATCTTTCTTATACATTCCCTTCAACCCTCTAATAGATTGATCTGTTTTAGCACGTTTTGTAAAATCTGTAATCATTCCATTATGATATCGTAAATCTTGACCTATAATAACCCCAACATAATCAAATTCTAGTCCTTGACAAGTATGAATACATCCAATTTCATGAACTGATTCTGGATCAATTGCCCATGTATTTGAAGAACCAAGATTCCAAGACATTCCAAAATCACCTATCTGTATATCATGAATATTTGTATTATTTTTACCACTAGAAATCCAATCCCAACAATATCCTGCTACCATACGAGACTTATTATTAATTTTATTTTTTTCTAAAATCAAATCATATACTTCTTTAGGAGTATCGCATACACGAATATCATAATCCCAGTCGAATTCATCCGTAGATTTGGTATTGATTTCCAAAACATTATCAAGCCACGAAAGATATGAATCACTTCCGTTACATCGAAATTGCGAAAATAGTGTATCTTCATGTAGTTCAGCATTAAAAAAAGAACTCCATTTTTTTATCTCATTTGTACTTCCAATATCCTTAATTGTCACCATCTGAAAATCATCCACAAAGAAAATACTTGTTTTAGAAGCATGGATAATTTCCTTAACTTGATTTTCACCTTTATTTTGAAACATTCCTGATTTTTCATTCAATCTATGTGCTTCATCTACAATCAAACAGTCAAAATCATCATTGTCCGATGCAGTAAATGATCCTGAACCTTTAAATAGATTATCTATATATGCTTTCCGATATTTACCTTCTGTTAATTTTTTCTTATAGACCTCTCTTGGCGCTGAATTTTTTGTAATATACATTACATTCTGACTCAAATTTAAAATTGCAACCAATAAATTTATTGCTAAAACAGATTTACCTGTGCCAGGTCCACCATGAACAATATAAACTTTTTTTCTGTTTGTTTTCTTTTTTGCGATTTCTATAGCTTTCTCAAAAACTACTTTTTGTTCATCTATCAGAGTAAATTCCTTATTTCCTTTTAGCATAGAAGTTAAACTGTCTTGTAGAGATTTACTTGGTATAATTCTTCCATTATCAATATGATACAAAACATCAGGATTACCCTTCTTAATATATTTTGCTATAAATGAAGCTAATTTATCTGTATCTCCTCTGGTAAATACCGGAGCTTTTTCCATATAATATTCATAACAAGGTGCAACTAAGTCATCCTTTTCATGTAGTCTATAATTATGTAAATAAGTACAAGGTTGCAAAAATATTCTATATTTTTGCACATCTTCGTTATAATCTTTTATTAAAGAAACATAAGACCACGCTTGATAAGAAGGATGGCTTGTTTCTATTAATCGACCTTGCAATTGTGTTTTTACAATCGCATCTTTAGTTTCTACCTTTTCTACATGTTGCCATTGTTTTAACTCAATGACTATGGCGCTTTCTTTGTGATGAGAATCTTCACCACAAATTATAAAATCAACTCTTTTATTAGAATTTGGAATTCTATATTCTATAGCAATTTGACTATCTTTAGGTATTCGCTTATCTTCCATGACTTTATACATATATTGCATAGAATTCATCCAAGAAAGAAATTCATTATAAGCAGTTTTTTTATGTAGTTTAGTCCTAACCCTGTCCTCAATTTTTTCTTCTATTAAATCCAGCCTTACATCATTTAGAAACTGTTCCTTTGTTTCTTGATAAACAATCATAGTTCACTATATTTCTTTGAATTTCCCTTTGCTTTTTCGACTGGATATTTTTGCCTATTCTTTTCCAATTTGTTTAATAAGATTTCCTCTAAATCTACACCTAATCGATCTGCCATTACAATACAATAATTCACTACATCTGCCAGCTCTTCGCACACATGTTCTTTATCATATTTAGAATCCCATTGAAAACATTCTAGTAATTCTCCCGCTTCAATTGAAATCGATTTCGCTAAGTTTTCGGGAGAATGAAATTGATCCCAATCTCGTTCTTTATTGAATTCTATAATTGCTTTTATTGCTCGTTGCATTTTTACCTCCTAAAAAAATATATCTATTTTTCTTCATAAAACATTAGAATTTTCTCAATCATATCAACAAGCCCTAAATCCGCAGGAAGCCACTCTACCGAATGAATAGTTTCTTTTGTTAACCATTTTGATGCTTCATGCTCTTTCAAAACTAGATTTCCTTTTTTTATTTTGGCCCAAAAACAATGCATTTTTAAGTGAAATGTAGGATAGTCATACTCTACAACATCAATTAAATCACCTACTTCTATTTCTGTATCCAATTCTTCTTGAATTTCTCGAACTAACGCTTGTTGAGGTGTTTCTCCCGGTTCTATCTTCCCACCAGGGAACTCCCAACCATCCTTAAATTCACCATAACCACGTTGTGTCGTAAAAATTTTATCTTGATTTCGTATTACCGCTGCAACAACTTCTACTATTTTTCTTTCCATTTTTCTTTCCTTTATGAATTCACAATATAATCATATAAATCTTCTTTTATAGGTGTCTTTAGCTGATATTCTATTTCTACCGCTGTTGAATTTGTATTTGGCATAACAAATTGCTTATGCTTACCTGTAGGGATAATTTTTCCCATATAATAAAATTCTTTTGATATTTTGTCATCTTTATTCTTTCGAACGAATAACTCCATGTCTACACCTAACATTTTGGAATTTAATGCTGTTTGTACATCATCAGAACTTACTGTACGATTTGATTTTGAAATCGCAATCAATCTATCTGGAGATACTAAATGATCCTCATACTTTACTGTATCCGCAATATCTTCGGCTTTATCATAATTGATAAATACAGGATACGTATTTGTATTCTTATCATATTTATAGCCTCCAATATTTAACGGAACTTCTCCTTTTTCCCACTCTAATAAACGACAAACATCTTCATAAGTATATTTAGAATAAAGCTGAAAAGACGTATTTTCGTATCGGCGACTATATTCTTGATGATTTCTATATAATCCAAATTGAATAACTTCATTAACTTGTTTTTTAAATACCTCATTATTCAATAAATTAGAAAACACTTCTGATATCTTGTAATCATTTCCATCTGGTTGAATAAAAATACATTCTTTATAAGTCTTGTTCCCGCTTCCCGTCGTAAATTCATTCGTTAATAAATTAATCATATTTATCTTTGTTTGATTTGTCATTTCTATTTGATATTGATTTTTAAGAACCTTTTTTAAATACGCAAATAAATTCTTTTCTTGATATATCAGATGATGAATAGCTAATAATTCATGTGGCCTTTTCCCAGAAGCAAACTTTCTAGAGATAAATTCTAAAAACTTTTCTTCAACACGTGTAAAAGATACATTGTATTCTTTTTCATATTTTTTCAAAAAGATATGATAAGATCCTAAATTCTTATTATCAAAGATACGCAAAGGATCAATAGACCCAAAAACATCAAAATCCATTAAATTAGGTATTCGTCCTAACTTATATTTTAATTGTGTATAAGACTCTTTAATCAGTCGTATATCACTAAAATTAGCTGTATCAATTGATTCATATATTCTTTTTTTCGATATTTCATCAAAATGAACTGTCGAACTTCCCGGAATAATTTTATTTCCTTCTTGTAAGTATCTACGTATTGTATCTTTGTTATAAGAACGATCTCCAGATAAAGCAATAGGAATCAAAAAGTTATTTTTATAATTTCCAATAAAATCAATTATAACTACAAATTCTTTAGCTTTAGACTTTCTGAGACCACGACCTAATTGCTGTACAAAAACAATAGCACTTTGTGTAGGTCGTAACATTAAAACTTGATTAATTTCCGGGATATCAACACCTTCATTAAAAATATCAATTGTGAAAATATATTCTAAATAGTCTTCTCTTTCATCCCTTATCAAACGTTCAATGCAATCTTCACGAAACTCTTGTGAATCTGCTCCAGTTAAAGATATAGATGGGATACCTCTTTCATTAAACTTTTTAGATAATTCTTTAGCTTCCTCTTTATTACTACAGAAAACTAATCCTTTTGGGCGATTCCCAGAATAACCATAAAAATTTGCTCTTTCAATTATATAATCTACTCGAAGATCACTCACTAGTTTAGAAAATTGACGATAACCTGTAGTATCATCAAATACTTCTCCATCAATTTCTAAATCCTGAATTCCAAAATAATGAAATGGGCATAATAAGTTATCTTCCAATGCTTGTTGGAGTCGAATTTCATATAAAATGTTGTGATCAAACAAAGAATAGATATCAAAATCATCTGTCCTTTCAGGGCTCGCACTCATTCCAAACCAATATTTAGGTTGAAAATACTGCATAATTTTTTGATAACTTTTAGCTCCTGCTCGATGCACTTCATCAATCACAATCACATCAAATGCATCTTTTGAAAAATGAGATAGTGATTCATCTTTAGCCATCATCTGCATCGTTGAAAATAAGAATAACGCATCGTATTCTTTAGAATTTCCTGATAAAAGGCCGTAATTTTTGTCATCTTGAAAAATTCTTTTATAACTTTTTAAAGCTTGTTTAGCAATTTGTTCCCTATGGACCAAAAATAAAATTCTTCTAGGATTTACACTTTTTATCGCAAAAGCTGATGCATATGTCTTCCCTGTACCTGTTGCCGAAATAAGCAACCCTCTTTTATCTTTTCTATCATAAGAATCCTGCAAGCGTTTTATAACTTCCTTTTGCATTAAATTTGGCTTTAAAGATTGATCTTGAGTATCTTTAGACAGTGTGTTTAAAACATCTTTTAAAGATTTATTATGTATATACCGTTCTTTGTAAATAGATTTTATTGATGTATATGATTTTGTATTCTTCGATTCCCATAATTGTTTAAATTCATTAAATAAAGAAGTTTTATATTCATCATCTCGATCAACAACTAAATGAGTATTCCACTCAATATTTTTTGTAAGTGCACTTAAAGTAATATTGGAACTCCCCATCAAAATATGATATTCATTTTCTGTATCGAAAATATATCCTTTTGTATGAAATCCATCTTCTGCATCTTTACAACAATACATTCTTAAATCAATGTTTGAAAATTGACTTAATTTATCTAGTGCCTTTGGATCACTAAACATTAAATAATCTGTTGTTAAAATATGTCCTGGTATGTGTTTTTGTTCTAAAGTTCGAAGTGTTTCTAATAAAGTAACTAATCCACCATAAGTAATAAAAGCTACACTTATAGCAAAAGAAGTACATTTAGATAATTCGTTATCTATTGTTGTTAAAACTTTTGTGCCTGTGACTCTATTATTTGATACAAAATATTTTTCCATATAAATATCACTCACTTTAATGTTTACCATCTCATTATAACATCAATGCTTATTTATACCCTAACTACATATTCTATATTCATGCTTAAGATTTGAATTTTGTTTTTTACTTCACAATTTTCATTTTTAATTTTTATTTTAATGAATTAAGAAATCCTCACAAATTAAATTTCATAAAACTTTAGTTTACAAAAATATGTAAATTAGCTTTTAATGTGTTTAAAATCTAATAATAAAAGTAATTCAAATTTTTATTTTATACATCACCAGAAGAAGGGTTTCTATTATCTATCGTTTTTAGAGCAAGATCAATATTACTGTATACTATTTCTTGCCAATCTCTTTCAGGTATAACTAAAAACCCTCCTGAGTAGTCGTTTGGATTATAGTATTCATGATATTCTGATCCTTTTCCTTCAATATGATGTATATCTATTTTATTTTCTACCTCACTAAAAACATATTTAAACTTATCATTTTTATAATCTAAAAAGTCAACTGAATACATTACCTGCCCATCGATATAGCTATCCTCAATTTGTAATTTATTTTTAATGTATTCCTTTATGGTTGATTTTATCTCATCCAAATCTAAATTTTGTAATGTAGGGACAAAATACCAATTATTTTCTGGTATATCCTGTAAAACCGGCTCTCCTATAAACGATATTTTAAAATTAACAAAACTTTCTTTATACTTAAACGAAATTTGGTAATATCTCTGAAAAGTTACATAAGAAATCATCCCTTGTGTGTTTGTTAATTTATATGCCTCTTTATAACCAGCATCAAATAAATCATCTGTTGAACTTATTGTAAACTTTGGCGCCTTCTCTAATAAATTTTGTTCCAACTCTTTTTCCTGCAGTTGGTATCCATAATAAGCCACCCCTGAAACTAATACTGCTGAAACCGTACTCGAAACTAAAACATTATATAAATTAAGTAAATCTCTTTTATTCTCTAAAAGCTCTGATATTTTGGCTTTTTTATCCGCTTTCAACAACGCATATAATCCAAGCAAACAACATATTATCACCAATAAAATAAGTAACAAATAATTCATATTTCCTCCATAAATAATCAACGTTCATTCTAAAACATAAATTAAATACAAACATTATTTATGTCTAAATCTTAATTTTTTTGAAAATTATTTTTGATTATCTATGAACAGATTTTCTCTTGCTTAGTTTAAAGTATAAAAAAAGCCCTTAAACGCTTTATTTGGCACTTTAAACTTTTGCGGGTGTTGGTTTGCTTTAAAGTTATGAGTGGCATTTTTCAGACTCCTTTAAACTTTTGTGTGGGTGATATGGATAGATATCAAAAAATAACCTCCTTCAGGTATAATCTTTTCGCCAGAAAATTTATACACTAAAGGAGGTTTTTACCATGTATGATTTTATCACAAATCTGCTCAATATCGATCCTTCCCGGATCCGTTTTCTATCTGTTTCCGTTCGTCAGGACATCACTTACTATCACATTGCCCTTGTATCTACACAACCGGAATTCACTTTCTGTGTCGGTCAGGTCCATATTCATGCCCGTGGAAGAGAAAAACAACTCTTATCCGTTTTTTATACTAGCATCAAGAAGCACCTTATGACAGTAAGAATCTTACAGAAACGCTGTTGTGACATATTCACTGAAATATAGAAACTATCGGCGTTCTATTCGAAACGGACAGATTGAACGGGCTATAAAAATGATTACAGAAAGCGGCAAACCTAAAAAGAATCAAAAAAAACGAACGATCCTGCACGTTTCTTAAAGAAACAAGCTTTTACTCAAGCTGGAGAGTTGGCTGAAGAAGAGGTTTGGCAGCTCAATAAAGAAGCGATCGAAAAAGAGGCACAGTATGATAGATTTTATGCCGTTGTAACGAATCTTGAAGCGGATATACAGGAAATCATAACGATCAATCAAAGAAGATGGCAGATTGAAGCTTACTTTCGCATCATGAAAACAGAATTTGATGCCAAATCCATTTATTTAAAAGATGATGAAAGGCTAAAGGCTCATTTTCTCATTTGTTTTATGGCTTTACTATTTTTCAGAATCATTGAAAGTAAACTCGATTATAAATATATGAACAATTGATAAAAACAATGAGGGAAATGAGGCTTACGCTATTAGATGGGTACGGATATATACCCTCATATACCAGAACAGATTGCACGGATGATCTGCATAAAGCATTTGGATTTCGAACCGATTATGAAATTATGAAAAAACAAAAGGTCAGAAATATCATACATCAGACAAAAGACAAGGAAAAATGCGATAAATCACTACAAGACAGGAAATGGCTGAAAGCCCCTGAATAGGGGCTCTGTGCCACTTCTACACTTTTTTCACTGTCAAAGACGGGAGTATAACCATATTTCTATAAAAGTCAATATATTAGTAATATATGTTACATTGCCGCACCAATTAGAGGGCATATCCCATATGGATGGTTTCACTGATTTTACATTTCCCGGGCGGGTATCCGAATAATCAAAATAAAACTTTAACCGTGTACGATCGGTATAATCTTCATCAATAACCGCAATCCCTTTAGCTCCTTTCTGGACCCACAATCCATATCTGCGATTCCACTGTTCCATTTCTAAAACAGCCGTTGCCTCCGGTTTCTAGGCATAGACTAGCACCATTTCCGTAAAGGGCAGACGGTAGTTCCGGCAGGCCGATCGTAGAAACTGTCCCCAGAATTGTCCGTCTTTCCGGATCTGATCCACGGTTTCCTAATACAGAACTTGTGTGAGTTCCATTCTCGTAGTCATAAATTCCTCCTTTCTCTGGACCAAGTTGCCTTTTTTCAGCAGCTATATAATAGATGAAAAAGAGGATATAAAAAATGTGATCTCTCTATCCAGTTTCTGGAATGGAAATCACATCGAAAAATTTTTAATACATCATACAGGCAAATATTTACTGAATATTTGATTTACTTCATTTTAAAGGCTGCTTTCTCAAATTCGTCATAATCTTTGACAAAAGTAAAAGGAGCATATTCCCCGTAAGCACTGGGGCGGGTAACCGTGATCAAATGCACTTCTTTTCCCAGTTTCTTTTGAAGACGTGAAGAAAAATCAGCCAATTCTATTCCTCTGCGTGCCTTTAAAGCCACACTGCCGGGTTCTTTAAATTTCTTTGCGAGCAGATAACACATGATCAAGCACCTCCTTAAACTCATTAACTGACCTAATTCTACCACTTTCATATAATGAACGCAATTTTTGTCCAATTCGATTATCATATCCATGTTTATAAAAATAAGTATGCATCCAGTTATTGAATTGTCTGTCAAAATAAGTGTTTATTTGGATTTCAATAGGATAATGTCTGTTGTCCAGTTGATAATAGACATGTACACCTCTATAGCCATCATCGTTATTCTTTCCTTGCGACATATCAACAATTCTAAAATCATCATCAGAGCATGACAGCACTTCATCATACGAGTCACAAACAATTCTAAATCCCAATATGTCATTAAAGACTCTTCTAAAATTCATATCTGGGTAATATCTATCCCATTTTATTTCAGCAGATCCAACCGACTTAATTCTCGAATCTAACGCCAAATCATCCAATATCTCTTGTTGATCATACCAATGATGAATGCTGTCAATTTCTTGTAGCACTTCATTTTTATTAAATTTATGGAGTGTATTTTTTAAGCTTTTCCCTAATTGTGATTCATAGGATAAATCTTTTAAAATTCTCTTGCTTAATCCATATTGTTCTAGAAAATCAATCAGCATACGTTCTCCTTAATCTATTTTTTATAATTCTAACATATACATCTTGTATGATTTACAAATATTTATAGAAAGTTTTTACTTGCTGAAGTGAAAAAGTAAATTCCACACCCAGAGGAAAATCGTTGAATTTAGTCTTTCTTTATTTCAACAGTGAATTTACTCCTACATTTCTGTATAGTATCTTCATCTC
>CABVDD010000042.1 GCA_902497095.1 uncultured Faecalicoccus sp. | reverse complement strand
GAAAAGGTCAATGTCAGCCATGAACTGGGCAGTTATCAAAGAAGGATGATCAATCTGGGGAAAGAAGAAGGTATTCATGAAGGGTATCAAACAGCGCAGGAACAGATAAGAGAAAAGATGCGCACATTAGGCTACACCAAACAACAAATCGATGAAATTTGTGGAAAGGAAGATTCAACAACATCAAAAGTATAAAAAAGACAAGATCGTGAATGCACATTTCATTGTGCATTCTTTTTTCAAGTGATAAAATAATTCCGTTTTAAAGGATGTTGTTTATGAATATTGTAGAGAAATATGGTGGAACAAGTGTTGGTTCTATTGAGCAGATACAGGCAATCGCAAGACATGTAAAAGAAATGAAAGAAGCGGGGCATACTTTAGTCATTGTTGCCAGCGCAATGGGAGGCATGACCAATAAACTGATCGATCTGGCCAGTCAGGTTTCAAATCATATCAATGAAAGAGAACTTGATTCTTTATTATCCACAGGAGAACAAAGGACGATCACATTATTAGCTATGGCTATTGATGCATTAGGTATACCCGCAATATCTTTGACAGGTTATCAATGTGGCTTTATTACTAGTCATCATCATGCGCATGCTCGTATCAAAGATGTAGATTTGACCAATGTAAAAAAACATTTGGATGAAGGAAAAGTAGTAGTTGTTGCAGGCTTTCAAGGGGCTACAGAAAATGGAGAAATCACAACCTTGGGAAGAGGTGGCAGCGACACAACAGCGGTTGCTTTGGCAGCCAAACTTGGATGGCCTTGTTATATATATACGGATGTTAATGGAGTATATACAATAGATCCTAGACTCTATCCAAAAGCGAAACGATTAACAGAAGTGAATTATCAGGAAATGATGCAGATGGCTTGTCTTGGCTCAGGTGTTTTGGAAACTCGAAGTGTAGAATTGGCAAGCAAATATCAAGTGCCATTATATCTTGGAAAAGCATTAGAAGGCTTACAAAAGAAAGGAACATGGATCATGGAACATACAAAACAATTGGAAGATATGCCAATTACTGGTTTAAGCGTAAAAGATGATTATGCGATCATGCGCATCAGTCATATAGAAAATGATGGTGTATTTTTAGGTAAACTGTTTCAGATGATTGCCGATCTAAACATTAATTTGGATACGATCTCTCAACAATTGGATGATGAAGGAAAGGCAAATTTTTCTTTTTATTGTACAGAAGAACAAAGTCGTATAATCATGGAAAATATGGATAAAGTAGGACAAAATTATCCAATTACGCGTATGCTTGGCTTCATCAAGCTTTCTTTGGTAGGCTTGGGAATTTCAACACACAGTGGAATTGCCTCTAAAGTATTGAATACATTACGAGAGAATAATATTCCTTATTATATGATTACTTCCAGTGAAATTTCTATTTCATTGACAATTGATGCACAAGATAAAGAAAAAGCTATTCAAGTATTAGGAAAGGCATTTGATTTATAATTGACTTTTATTGTATTTAAACCATAACTAATAAAATAAAGGAAAGGATGATGAAGATGGTTCGTTTTGATTTACATATGCATTCTAATCAAAGCGGAGATGGACAATTTACGCCAGCGCAACTGATACAAATGTTAAAACAAGCCAATATTCAAGTTGCCGCATTGAGCGATCATGATACTGTAAAAGGTGTTCCGGATATGATTTTAGAAGGCAAGAAAGCAGGAATACAAATTATTCCAGCTATTGAGTGCTCTACACTTTTAGGGGATTATGATGTACATGTTCTGGGTTATGGAATCGATTTAGATAATTCATATTTTCAAACACTACAAGAAAAGATCCAAAAAAAGAATGATGGAGTTTTTCATCAAAGAGTTGAAAAGTTACGTAAAAAGTATGGTGTAGAAATTGATGAAGAAAAAGTAGTTCGAGATGCCAATGGGACAAATCCATGGTTTATCATGATGACTCGATTGTTTCAAGATCCTCGTTATCAGGATATCGAAGATTTTAAAGATTACAGACCTGGAGGAAAACGCAGTGATCCAGCACCGGTTAATTTCTTTTGGGATAAATGTATGCCAGGCAGTGATCTTTATGTAAAAGCATATAATCCAGATTTTAAAGAAACGATTCAAAAGATACATGATGCCAATGGGATTGCGATCATTGCACATCCGTATCAAACTTTCTATAAACAAGATGAACGTTTGCAGTATGCTTTAGAATGCGGTATTGATGGATTAGAAGCCTATAGTAACTATCATCAAAGTTTTCATAATGAATATTATGAACAATTTGCCAAAGAACATAACTTATTAATTACTTGCGGCAGTGATTTTCATGGAGAGAAAAAGCCAAGTATTCGTATGGGGGAATATGGCCTACATAAAGATGGAACGCCATTCTTAAACCAATTTTTGAAAGCACTGGATAAATAAATTAAGAATAGTCAATAAAGTAGATATGTACAAATATATCTGCTTTTTTTATAAACTAGTATTAAGCGTTTTTGATCCATTTGTTAGTTTTATGTAATTTTATTATGTTACAATGGTATAAAAGAACATTTCTATTTTTAAAAGGAGACATGTATGGATAATTTATCTTTGGGATTGGATGTTGGAATCGCATCACTTGGCTGGTCTTTATTAGATCTTTCAAAAAAAGAATTAGTTGATTTTGGTGTGCATATGTTTAATAGTGCTACACCGGCTCAAGAGTCACGTCTAAATCGAAGTGCCAGACGTAATTTGAGAAGAAGAAAGTGGAGAAAACAACAATTAAAACAGGCTTTTATAGATTTTAGTCTTTTATCTAAGGATGATTTTGAGCTGCCTGAATTTTTAAGTTTTACGGCTGATAATGAATTTGTGAAAAGACCAAAAGATGAAACAGTATATCATTTACAAATGCGCGCTCTTCATGAAAAGGTCAGTATGCGAGAGCTGGCTATGGCTTTATATAACATTTGTGGAACACGTGGCCATTTTTTAATGGAGAATATAGACTTTTCAAAAAATAGTATAGATTTTTCAGAATTCAAGGAAAGATTCTATGATCTTATACAAACAATAGTAAATAATAACTTTGATAAAGCTCGATTTACTCAAGATATTTTGCAGCCTGTATTTAATAAGCAGATTACTAAAGCGAATCAAGTTAAATCATTGTTTAAACAAGGTTATACTAATGATGAAGAAGATGATCTTGCGCTGCAGCAAATAATTCTTTTATTGATTGGCAGAAAAGCAGATCTTGGTTTAATTGATGACAGTGTTGTTTTGCCGGATACTTCCGGAAAGCTAGATATAATAGATCTTTTAAAACGAGATGAACTTAATGATTTTTTGGAAAAAGTGGTAGAGCTTCATGATTTGATTGAAGTATCCAGTATTTTAAAAGAAGCAAACTATATTTGTGAATACAATGTAAAGAAATTAGAGCATGTAAAAGAAGTTTATAAAATGGAAAAGTCAAATCCTGCATTGTATAACGAAGAAAAGAAAAACATACAATCTTATATGTCTGCAACCGGAACCAATCGTTTACGAGTTATCAAAAACATGCAGAATAAATTTCCGAATGGCATGTATGTACATGAAGCAGTGTCTATTCTTAGAAAACAACAAGAGTTTTATCCAGAAATTACGGATGAATTTATTGAAGTTTGCAGTGAAATCATAAAGGCAAGGATACCGTATTATGTAGGGCCTTTATCAAAACAAGCAAAAAATGCATGGTTAGTACAAACAAATTCTGAGAAGTTTAAATATAGTTATCACTATTCTGTTAATAAATTCAAAAATGTGAATGAATTTGAAACTATAAAACAGTGGAAAAAGGCGATGATTTCGCATTGTACTTACTTACCGGATGAAACGGCGCTTCCAAAAGGATCTTTTTTAGGAGAAACATTTAGTATTTGTAATGAATTAAATGTATTACAGGCAATAGATCAAGACAGGAACCAATATTGTTTAAAATTAGAAGATAAAATCAAAGTTTTTGATCAATTGTTTCTTCAAAAAGAAGTTGTTTCTTATCAAGATATTTGTGATGTACTAGGATTATATAAATTTGGCCCAAGGAATGTAAAAGGACAAGTAAAATTTAATAATAAATACACACTATATCATCGAATTTCCAAGATTATACCGGAATTAAAATTGAATGGAATTACTGATATTTATTTGGAAAAAGAAAAAATAGAAAAATTAGAAGATATCATACTTAATATTAATTTATTTGATGAAGAAATTTCTAAGAAACAATATTTTATCCAGGTATTAAACATGGATGAAAAGGTCGCATCAGCACTTTCAAAATTGAAGGCTAAAGGTTTTTATGCATTTTCTAAAAAATTTATTGCGGAAACACCAATGAATAAAGATGGAGCCACTTTATTAGAGGAGTTAATGAGTGATAATTCTTTAGACAATACAAATGAGCAAATGATTTTGATTCATCAAGCAACCGATTTAAAAGGAAATCCGATTAATTTTGAATCTAATAAGTATAAGAAAAAAATTAAAGAAAATAATGGGCACTTGGATGTTAATTTGTTGATTGAAAATGGAAAGCCATTTATTCCTATTTCTAGACCAGTTATTCGTTCGCTTAATGAATGTTTTAAAGTCTATGAACAGATTGTTGATACATATGGTGCCCCTAAACGTATCGTGATTGAAACAGCCAAAGATTTGAATCAGGCCCCTGAGAAAAGAAAGATGACAAAACCTTATTGGGAAGAGATGAAAGATTTTTATGATTCTTTGCAGGAACAAATCAAAATGGCAAAAAAACAAGGAAAGAATATTACATCAGCATTAGATGACTGGGATGCATTAGAAAGCTATATCTTTAAAAATAAAGATAAGATGTGGTTGTATCTGCGTCAAAATGGTAGAGATATGATTTCTGGAGATCCTATCGATTTAAGTGCCTTAGCAAATTATGAAATTGATCACATTTTGCCTAGAGGATTTGGGGATAATTCTATGGACAATAAAATGTTGATTCTTAAAGACTATAACTCGAAGAAAAATAATCGACTTCCTTTAGAATATATTGAACAAGAACAAATTACCAATCAAAAAGGAAAAATTATCACTTCAGCTGAGTTTACTCATAGATGTATGGAATTATATGAATTGAAGATGATTCCGGAAAGAAAATTAAATCGTTTATTACTTCAAGATTCAAATGAAACGGCAGGATTCATCAATAGAGATTTGGTAGATACACGCTATATCATTAGAGAATTGATGGCAATATTAAATGCTTATAATCAATATCATGGATTTGATAGTCATCTTGTAGCCTTAAAATCGTCTTTTACCAATGTATATCGATCTGTTTTTAATATTCGAAAAAATAGGGAGATCGGAGATCAACATCATGCTTATGATGCGTTGACTATATGTCTGGCGGATCAAGTATTATCGACTTATTATCCTAATTATGATCTAAGAGGTAACTTTAAAGCATATCAGGATTTTATAAAGAGGATGAAAGGAACACTAGAGAAAAAAGATAAAAACAAAGATGATTTTTATCGATTTATAGAAGTCGCATATGAAGTTACTTTTGGAAATCGTCCTAATGATTATGAATCTATTGTATCTTATGCAAAGAGGACAACGCCTTTGTATGCTTTGAAGGTGGACAAAAACTATAAAGGAGAATTTTTTGATGCTACGCTTTATTCTCCAAAAAAAGATAAGAAAAATGTTCTATCAATCTTAGGTGTCAATAATGATAAACGATCATTTAGCTCTATAAACTGTGCTGCCGTAGATTTTTCTAAATATACAATTAAAAAAGGAGAAAAAGAAATAAAGCGACATGTAGCAATTCATATCCCAAAAGTAATTGTTGATCAAGATGGACAAATCAATAAAGAAAAATATATTAAGCTAATCAAAGAGTATTATAAAGAAGAAAATTTGATTGATGAAAATGGAAACCTTAAAGAATATTATTTTAGACTCAGAGTATATAAGAATGATTTGATATATGATACAGCACAACAAGAAATTCAAAAGTTTAATATAGGATCAATAGTGAATAAAAAATTAGAGTTGAAACACGTTTATTGTTTTGCCTTAGCAGATATTTATAAGAGAGTATACTTCTTTAAAAAAGAATTAGCTACGTATTTTGATTTTAAACATCCAAACGTTAATCCAAACGGAAAAGTTAATGTATCTGATGTTGGCTTGTCAGCAATCATAGAGTATGCTGTTGAAAATTTAATGGATGTTGAAAATCCAAAAAGATATAATACTGCGCTAAAGACAATTTTAAAAAAAGAATCTTCGTATACAACTTTACTTGAAAAAATGGCATATCTGGAATTAGTAGTTAATAGAAGTTGTACACCGCCGACGATTACTGGGCAATTTAAACCGGTTATTAGCGCACCTGGACCAGAGGCACAATATATAAAACTTAAAACTTCACCATTAGGAATTCGATGGACGCACAATGATCAAGGAAAACTCGTCATATCTGGGCCAAAAGGGCATAGGGGAATGTATTCCAAAATCAAAAAAGAAAAATTCTCTTGGGTATTAAAGTAAAACATGCTACAATAAATGCGTCAAATAATACGAAGAGTTACAATCTGGAAGAATAAGATTGAATTCGTAGCTTATCAGAGATAGCTAATTGTGGCTATCTCCTTTTTTTGTTACGGTAACCAAATATGGGATGGAAAACGATTGTTATTGGAGCGGAATGTGTTGTTTCATTGACATATAATAGAATGAAAATAACTTTAGGAAATGATTATCAAAATATACCTTTGAATGATATAGATACTGTGATTTTTTCTCATGATAAAGTAACTATGACGATTCCTTTGCTGAGTGAGTTGATAAGAAATAATATTAACGTAGTAGTTTGTGATTCAAAAAATGATCCTATCGGTGTATTTCAAGCATTTAACGGACATTCTTTAGCTTTCAAACAGTTGAAAAAACAATTAGATTGGAAGGTAACACGAAAAAAGAAACTTTGGAAGAAAATTATTCAATATAAAATAATGTCAGAATATCATTTGTTAGAAGAATTAGAATTAGAGCCATCAATTCAACAACAACTTAAGTATTATGCGAATACTGTACAATCCGATGATGTGTCAAATCGAGAAGCCGCAAGTGCTAGACTTTATTTTAATGCTTTGTTTGGTGATAACTTTAAGAGAGATGATCCTATACCTATAAATTTTGCTTTAAATTATGGATATAAGATTGTAGCTAGTTATATATCAAAATGCATTACATCTAGAGGTTTGTTGACACAGTTAGGGATTCATCACATTGGAGAGGGTAATGCATTTAATTTGACCTATGATTTTATAGAACCCTTTAGAGTGATTATCGATCATTGGGTTTATGAAAATGTGTCAGAAACTTTTTTGGTTTCACAAAAGATTGAGTTGATTAAATTGTTACAGGCAAAAATCTGTGTAAATGGTAAGTGGTATAGATTAACAGATGCGCTAGAAGACATAATAGACTCTTATATTGCATTTTTAAACGAAACAAATGATCAAATATTATTTGTGGACTATAAGAATGGAATCCAATATGTACAGGAGTAATAGATTTATGAGACTTTTAGTGATGTTTGATCTGCCAACAGAGACAAAAGACGATCTTCGCGAATATAGAAGATTTAGCAAGTTTTTAAAAACAGAAGGATTTATAATGGTGCAATTTTCTGTTTATAGTAAGCTATGCATAAATTCAGATTCTGCAGAAACCATTTCAAGAAGATTAGAGATGAATGCTCCATTTGAAGGAGATATACGGTATTTGATTGTAACAGAAAGACAATATCAAAATATTATAAAAATACATGGAGAATATTCTTTACAGGAAGAAATGACCACATCCGCTCGTTTAATAGTGATTGGAGGGATGAACGATGAAAATATTTAAGGAAGATAAGACATATTTATTTCCTGAAAGAAATCAGAAAGTGATTTTGGTAGAAAATGACGAGAGTACAGAATTTATTAAATGCTTATCTGAATATTTTGGAAAAAAAAGAAAAACTATTGTCATGTATATAGTGATGATGAACAACCAATATTACCGAATGAGTTCGAGTTTATTTTCTATTCTAAACGTTCTAACATTGAAGCTGCATTAAATTTCCATAATAAAACGATTTTGAATCAAGAAATTACTAATTTCATATGCGAAAATGAGAAGTCATTTCAATCAATTGCCAGAATTAGAGAAGAAACTAATCAACTATTAAGTGACTCAGGAATGTTTCGTTTACAGAAAATATTTGAACATGGCTTAAATAATCATGTTTGGATGAAAATGAATGATTTTAATGTGTCTTCTGTCTTAGAGTTTTTAACAATTCAAGAAGAAGGTTTGAGCGAAAATGAAAAAATATTAATTGTATATAATGTACTTCTCTATGTATCTAGATTCAAAAACTGTATTGTATATTTAGATTTACCAATTTCCTATGAAGTATTGCAGTGGATGGATTCATATAAGGATCAATCTGTAATATTCATTATCAATAATCATTTATTGAAATGCTCAGCCCAAAATATAGCTGATGCAGCAATACTAAAGTTATCTGATAAAAATTATATGGAAATATATGAATTTAATATAGCTGAATTTTTAAGTATATCTTATGTTCTGACACCATTTGTGCAAGAATATATAGAAATGCAAACAGAAAAAAATAAGAATTTATATAGCCAATTTATGGATAATGGAACAACTTTTTATTTAGAATTTGTAAGCCAATAATAGCTATAAGTCCCTTACATAAGGCATATTTTGTGTTATTATTTTAGTAACGTTCTTAAGGATTGTAATTCTTCGTATTATTTGAACGTTCATTTATTTCACCCCCCTAGTCTCATGTTCTTAAGGATTGTAATTCTTCGTATTATTTGAACTTACACCCCTTTTTTATTCTAAGCTGTGAGTTCTTAAGGATTGTAATTCTTCGTATTATTTGAACCTCTGTAAACGAGGTGGAGTTGAAAAACCAGTTCTTAAGGATTGTAATTCTTCGTATTATTTGTATTATTTGACTAAAAAAGGTGACTGTATTGCCACCATCCATTTTATTGAAACTGTTTTTAAGCATTAAATTTGTTAAAACCAATGAATTGGTTCTTTACCATGGGAAACGAGAAATTCGTTGCATTTTTTAAAATGTCCATTTCCAAAGAAACCACGATAAGCACTTAAAGGACTTGGATGTGAACTTGTTAATACTAAGTGATTAGGGTTGTTTAAAAAGCGACATACTGCCTTTGCTTTAGATCCCCACAATAAAAAGACAACCGCATCTTCTTTTTCGTTTATGCGCTGTATAGCTGCATCAGTAAAGTTTTGCCAACCAATATTTTGATGTGAAAGAGGTTTAGAATCTTCTACTGTTAAAATAGGATTCAATAATAATACACCTTGTTTGGCCCAATCTGTTAAATCTCCATTACGATGTAGTTTAACATGATATTCATCCTCAATTTCTTTGTATATGTTGACTAATGAAGGAGGAATCTTTACATTAGGTGCTACACTGAACGCAAACCCTTGCGCTTGCCCTGGCTGATGATAAGGGTCTTGCCCTAAAATAACTACTTTTGTATCTTTTAAGGATGTAGTTAAAAAAGCATTAAAAATTTTTTCTTTTGGGGGATAGATTTTTTTTGTTTTATATTCGCGGGCTAAAAAATAATTGATTTTATTTAAATATTCTTTTTTTATTTCTGCATCAAACAGATCTTGCCAGTCATTATTAAAGTTCATCGCAAACCTCCATGGATTATTTGTACAAACTCTATTATAATACTAATCATGAATCTGCAAGAAAAAATTTCATGGATGGAATCAAAGAAAAGTAAAAATATGGACTTGGAATCCTATCGGGAAATTATAGATCACTACCTTCCATATCATAAAAAGTTAAATAAAATCCAAGTTGCTGGTACAAACGGAAAAGGAAGCACTTGTCGATGGATGGCATTGATGTTAGAAGAGATGGGATATCAAGTCGGTGTATTTACATCGCCACATTTGGTTGTTCATAATGAAAGAATACAGATTAATGAAACTATGATCTCAGATGAAGATTTAGAACGTTTGATCGATCAGTATCAAAATGTATTTATAGAACATAATATGACGATGTTTGAAATGGATCTTTTTTTAGCAATTGCTTATTTTTTAGAACAAAGGGTTGATTATGCCATTATCGAAGTGGGATTAGGAGGAAGGCTGGATGCGACAACAGCTTTAGATTATGATGCTACGATATTAACAAATGTTGGATTGGAACATACTGAGATTTTAGGCGATACTCTGGAAAAAATAGCACAGGAAAAAAGCGGTATTTTTAAATCAGGAGTTTTAGCGGTTTGTGCAGAAGATAAACCGGTTGCTCAAAAAGTTATTGAACAAAATGTACGGTTAAAAAGAGTACCTTTTTATTATTCTTATTTGCCAGAATATAAAAAAGTAAAAAAGAAGTATTGGATTGATTCAATGGATGGAATTCTTGTCTTTGATCATCCTTTTTATCAGATGAAAAATTTTATTTTGGCTTGTGATGCTTTATATCATTTAGGGTTTCGTCTTCGTTATAACACATTACAAAATGCGATTGACCATTTTAATTTTCCAGGACGATGCATGGTATTACGAAAAAGACCGTTGTTGATGGTGGATGGTGCACATAATTTGGATGGAATCAATGCTTTGGTATCTTCCCTAAAGATTTGGAAAGGTGATATCTACTTTTCCGTTTTAAAAGAAAAAGATGCAGAGCACATGTTGAAGGTTTTAGAAAATCTGCAAGGCCAGATTCATCTTGTCAATTTTTCATCGGATCGATTGTATCCGCTAGAGACATTGGGGCTGGAGATATTGTCTATGGAAGAATTTGAAAAAAGACTTCAAACAACGCATCAAAGGGCTTTGGTATGTGGCTCTTTGTATTTTGTTGGTGAAGTCTTAAAGTGGTTTAATTCGAAGTGATGGAAATGGAAACATATTCGCTGATACCTTGGGTACGTGCGGGAAATCCCCAACCGCGTATACCGGATGTTGTTATTTGCGTAAAGTTTCCTTTTTTTGTTATACCATAACCATGATCAAAAAAGTTGAAAGAAGAAGCTAAAGTCCCCACAGGGAAAATTTGACCATTATGTGTATGTCCGCTTAATTGAAGATCGACTCCTAGTTTTTGACATAGTTCTAAATCACTTGGTTGATGATCTAATAAGATGATATAAGAATTTAAGTCACATTGTTTTATCAGATCTTTTAAAGATTCTCTTTTTTCCTCAGAATCTTCTCGTCCTATCAGGGTAATCTGATGTGCGTTTAAGATTTTGTCTTGTAAAACAGTAATACCATTTGCTTCAATAGTCTTTTTTAGAGTTTCTTTTGAAAAAGAAGGATTCTTTGCGTAATGTTGGTTATCATGATTGCCGAAAACATAATATACTTCGGCTGTATCTGTGAGCTTACCCAATGCTTGAAATAATGTTTTCATTTGTTTTGTGGTTGTAAATTCATCTACAATGTCTCCATTTAAAACATAAAAGGAAGGTTTTTCTTTTTTTAGATCTTCTATAATTTGATGCAGGTCTTCTTCATTAGTCGCATTAGGATAGTGTAAATCGCTGATCATGACGATTTTTGTATCGGGAATTGCTTTTGAAGTCTGCAGGTGGTAAGTTGTTTTTTCTATGTTTTTCATGTTGAAAACGCCATATATACAAATGGTTATCGACAATAAGAAAGGAACAAAAAAGATCCATCCTTTGACATCCTGATGAAAGAATAAACATATAAGTTGCGTTAATACAAGGCATATAAAAAGATGCAAATAAAATACAGGGAAAATAGTATTAAAAGTTATACAAGGTAATACAAATAAGCATAATAATAACAGTAAGGCCCATGAAGGAAACTGTGGAAACCATTGATGAACCACTATAAAAAGATCAATAACTAATACAAGGCAAAGCAGTGTTAAACCCATCTTTAAATAAATCATGGTATCACCTACTCAAATTCATCTACGTCTTTATGCATGACATCGCTGCTTTTCCATTCCCAATGGATCAAAAATGTAATGGCGGCTTTGACCAGGATCAAAGCTCCAATTTGAAGGATCTCTGCAAGACTTCGTACAGTAATGGTCCGTACGATTTCTGCAGCCAGTTTAAATGTTAAAGCAATACTTAAACCTCGCAACAATGGCTTTTTACTATTTGCATCTTTACGAAATGTCGCAAACAAAGAATGAATCGTGCTATATATGACACTTGCCAAAGATAGGGCTTCTAAAAAATAAACGGTTAGATAAGCAATTTGAATCAGATATTCATGCAGCTGCTCAATTAAAATTTCCATCATACACCTACTTTCCTAAACAGAATTTTGAAAATAAAGTATCCAGCAGATCTTCTCTGTGCACTTCTCCTAAAATTTCTTTTAGATGATTATGTGCTTCTTGAATATCAATTTCTACAAGATCTGGTTCCATCTTCATTTCCATAGCTTGTTTGGCACGAAGCATATCTTGTTTAGCTAGATTTAATAAGCCAATCTGACGCTCATTTGATAAAACAGGCTCTTCTTGTAAGAGATCTTGTTTATACATTGTTTCTAAAGCATCTAAAAGAGGTTGTATTTCATGATTTTTCGCAGAAATCCAAATTCCGTTTTTATCTTCATGATGTAAATCTCCTTTGTTAAAGAGAATGAGCCGTCTTTTATCTTTTGTTTGTTCTAGTAAAACTTGATCTTCTTGACTTAAAGGTTGACTTCCATCTAAAACCAATAAAACAAGCTGTGCTTTTTGAAGCATTTGTTGACTTTTTTCAATACCGATCTGTTCAATTTTATCGTTTGCTTTGCGAATACCAGCCGTATCAATTAAATTCAATTGTACAGAGCCAACATGAATCTGTCCTTCTACAATATCTCTTGTTGTACCGGCAATATCTGTTACAATGGCTTTATCTTCTTCTAATAAAGCGTTAAGAAGAGAGCTTTTTCCTACGTTGGGGCGTCCGATGATGACCGTATCAATTCCTTTTTTCAACAATTGTCCGGTTTGCACACGTTTTAATATTTGATCAATTTGAATCAGCCAGTCATTTGTTTTTGGCAATAGTTCGTTATTGGTCAGTTGTTCGATATCTTCATATTCTGGATAATCGATATTGACTTCAATTTGTGCAATGATATCCAGAAGTTCATCGATCAGTGGTTGAAGCAGTTTCTTTACACTGCCCCGAATGCCTTGAATGGCTAAAGTAGCTGCTGTATCATTGCTTGCATCTATCATGTCTTGTACAGCTTCTGCCTGTGATAGATCGATTCTTCCATGATAAAAAGCACGTTGGGTAAATTCACCTGGTTTGGCTAATATAGCCCCTTGACTTAAAACAAGTGATAACACTTTTCGAGTGATGAATACTCCACCATGACAATTTATTTCGACAATATCTTCGCGTGTATATGTTTTAGGTGCTCTAAAAACAGAAACGAGAACTTCATCGACCGGATTACCGTTTTCATCTAAGATATTTCCATAATGGATGGAATGGCTTGGTACATGACTTAGATCTTTGGTAAAGATTTTATTTGTGATCGATATAGCTTGATCTCCGCTAATTCGAATAATGGAAATAGCACCATCTTGTAAAGCTGTGGAGATGGCACAAATCGTATGTTCAAACATGAAACCATCCTTTCTCTTGTATCTATTTTAACATAAACCTATAATAGACATATGAAAACATATAGTAAACAAGAAATTATGCCAGTGGCAAATGCCTTAAAAAATCATCAGATTATTGCCTTGCCGACCGATACAGTCTATGGAGTAGGAGTGATGTATGGAGATGTAAAAGATCTGCAAAGACTGAAAAATGCTAAGCATAGGCCGGAAACAAAACCTATTCCGATGATGGTATCTTCTATAGAACAAATGGAACAAGTGGCTGTGGTGGATGAAAGAGTTAAAAAAATTACTAAACAGTTTCTTCCAGGCCCTTTGACATTGGTTTTAAAAGTAAAAGAAGATGTTTGTGCAGAATATACTAACAGACTTGATACGATTGCGATTCGTATTCCTGATGAACCGTTCATATTAGAAGTAATTGAAGTATTAAATACACCTTTACTTGTGACCAGTGCCAACCAATCCGGGGCTAAAACCGCATTGACCAGCGATGATGTTTTTGAGCAGCTTCCTGATATTGATGGAATAGTGCTAGGAACATGTAAAGCTTTACAGGCAAGTACGATCGTGGATTGTACACAGGAAAATTTAAAGATCCTTCGTCCAGGACCAATTTCTCTAGAACAATTGGAAGCTTGCTTGTAAGTTTTATACTTGAATGTTGAATACAAAGATAAATGTTTAGATATAGATGTAAAAAAACTTTATGTTGTTGTGAAAGTATGATTTAAGATTTATTAAATATGGATAAATTTGGAAAACTATAGTAAATATAGACTGTTTTTCATTGACAAATATACATTCGTTTAGTACGATACAACCCGTAAAGGCTAAGAAAAGGACGAGTACTTTAAGATAATGTTTCAGAGAGCTTTTGGTTGGTGTAAAAAAGCACAGGACTTAAAGGAATAAAACCTTGGAGCTGTATGTATTTCCTGCATTAAAGGAAGCACTGTTTATAGACAGTGGCAGAGATTTTTCGAAGTGATTCGAAAAATGAATTAGGGTGGTAACACGAGCATTCGTCCCTTGGATGGATGCTCTTTTTTTAGCTTATAGAAGAAAAGGAGAACAACATGGCACAACAAAAATTAACAGAACAAGAAAAAGTGCGTCGTCAAAAGATGCAAGATCTAAAAGATATGGGTATTGATCCATTTGGAGCGGCTTATAAAAGAACGACAACTTCAGGAAAGATCGTTGGAGAATATGAAGATAAAACAAAAGAAGAACTTCAGGAATTAAATGTCCATGTCAAAATTGCCGGACGAATTATGACAAAACGTCGTCAGGGAAAAGCTGGTTTTATGCACATTCAGGATATTGATGGACAAATTCAAATTTATGTTCGTAAAGATGTTGTCGGCGATGATCAATATGAAGTTTTTAAGAAAAGCGATCTTGGTGATATCGTAGGTATTGAAGGTACGATCATGAAAACAGATCACGGACAATTATCAGTTCGTGCCCAGGTTTATACACATTTATCGAAGGCTTTACGTCCGTTACCGGAAAAATATCATGGTTTAACGGATGTTGAAGAGCGTTTCCGTCGTCGTTATGTGGATTTGATCATGAACCCGGAAGCTAAACACATTGCATTGACACGTCCAAAAATCATTCGTGCAGTACAAGAATATTTAGATGGACAAGGATTGGTTGAAGTAGAAACCCCTGTTTTACAGCCAATTTTAGGTGGTGCGGCGGCTCGTCCGTTTATTACGCATCACAATGCTTTAAACATGCCATTTTACTTACGTATTGCGACAGAGCTTCCTTTAAAGCGACTGATTGTTGGTGGATTAGAAGGTGTATATGAAATTGGACGATTATTTAGAAATGAAGGTATGGATGCTACACACAATCCAGAATTTACAACAGTAGAAGCTTATGTTGCTTATAGTGATCTTCACGGTATGATGGATTTGATCGAAGGCTTGTTTGATCATGTTGCCAATAAAGTCTTAGGTACAACAGATATTACCTATCAGGGACAACAGATTTCTTTAAAAGCACCATTTAAAAGAATTACGATGTGTGATGCGATCAAAGAAAAAACAGGAATTGATTTTAAACAAGTAACCAGTTATGAAGAAGCTTGTCAATTGGCTAAAGAACACGAGATTGAAGTAGAAAAAATTCATAACTCTATTGGACATATCATCCAGTTGTTCTTTGATAAGTATGTAGAAGAAACAATCGTACAACCAACTTTTGTATACGAATATCCAATTGAGATTTCTCCACTGGCTAAAAAGAACAGTGAAGATCCTCGCTTTACAGATCGTTATGAATTGTTTATCTGTGGTCATGAATATGCCAATGCTTTCTCAGAATTGAATGATCCAATTGATCAAAGAGAACGTTTTGAAAAGCAGTTAGAACTTCGTGATCTGGGAGATGAAGAAGCTAACGAAATGGATGTAGATTATGTAGAAGCTTTGGAATACGGTATGCCTCCAACAGGTGGTGTAGGTTTAGGAATTGATCGTTTCGTGATGTTGTTGACGGATCAAAGAACCATTCGAGAAGTTTTATTGTTCCCGACAATGAAGTCCTTAGATGGTGTAAATAAGAAAAATGATGTAAATAA
>CABVDD010000041.1 GCA_902497095.1 uncultured Faecalicoccus sp. | reverse complement strand
ATGTGACACTGTTGGTAAAGACGGTACGAACGATGTTGGCAGGCAGCCATGCAGGAGCAAGATGATTTTTACTTTAAGAAGGGAAACGATATGCCGAATAAAGAAATACAACATGTGTTTTTAGTAGGTGCTAAATCACTTGGAGCTTATGGTGGTTATGAAACCTTTGTTGATAAATTAACAGAATATCATCAACATAATCAAAAACTAAAATACCATGTGGCATGTAAAGCTAATGGTGATGGCAGTATGAATCCTTATGATACGCCAGGTGTACAGATTATAAATAAGCAGGAATTTATAGATCATAATGCTCATTGTTTTCGAATAAAAATTCCCGAGAAAATTGGTCCGGCACAGGCGATTTATTATGATATAGCAGCATTAGAAGAGAGCTGCAAGATTATTCAGAAACAAAAGATTCAACATCCCATAGTTTATATCATGGCATGTCGTATTGGACCATTTATGAAACATTACTATAAAAAGATCCATAAACTTGGAGGTACGGTATATCTTAATCCTGATGGTCATGAGTGGATGCGTGCTAAGTGGAGTAAACCAATACAAAAATATTGGAAAATATCAGAGCAAATGATGGTCAAATGGTCGGATTTAGTTATCTGTGACAGTAAAACCATCGAACAATACATTCATGAATGCTATGACGGAAAGGGTATAAAAGGAAGAAACCCCAAGACGACCTTTATTGCTTATGGAGCAGAGACCAGAAAAAGTAAATTGCATGATAATGATGAAAATTTACTTTCTTGGTATAAGTCTAAAGGTTTGAAGCCACATGAATACTATTTAGTTGTTGGACGGTTTGTCCCAGAAAATAATTACGAGACAATGACACGAGAATTTATGAGAAGCCATAGTAAAAAGGACTTTGTACTTATCACTAATGTTAACGAGAAGTTTTTAAATGAACTTGAAAGCAAACTTCATTTTAAAAGTGATAAAAGAATTAAATTTGTTGGCACTGTATATGACCAAGAATTATTAAAAAAAATTAGAGAGAATGCATATGCTTATTTACATGGTCATGAAGTTGGTGGAACGAATCCTTCTCTATTGGAGGCCCTTGGTAGTACAGACTTGAATTTACTTTTAGATGTTGGGTTTAATAAAGAGGTGGCAATGGATACTGCAATATATTGGAATAAAAAGAATGGAAATTTGTCAGAGTTGATAGATAAAGTAGATAAAATTAGTGTTGAAAAACGAGCAGAATATGGCCAAAAGTCTAAACAGAGGATTATGACTTCATATACTTGGCAGTACATTTGTGATAGATATGCAGATGTTTTTATAGGAGAATAGAAGATGATTCAAAAAATATTTAAGTATAGATAGTGCTCAAATCTGGCGATATTTAACAATTATAATATGACACATTTTGCTAATTTAAATTATGAATGAGGTTAGACTCAGAAAGAAATCTTATTTCATTTAATTCATTTACTTATTTGTCTGTGCTCATAAATGATTTTGGAATAGATAAAGGATACTATGGCAAGATTTACAGCAGAAGTATAGATATTAATGTTTTTATATTTAAATAACAAAAAGATATATAACTTTTTCTTTTGATACTGCTTTTGAATTGCATAATACGTAATATTATTTAAATTTGAAACATTATGTGAGGAATTTATTAATTAATAAAATTATTATAATTTTTGGGTTATCTTTAAATAACAATTTAATATTATCGGAGTTTCATAAATTATAGGAGTGTTATTTTATTACTTACCAAATTCTATGTCTCTTCTCTGTTGAAAAAAAGATTATGCTTTTCTATATCAGAGTGTTTTATTTTTTTGATTGTTAGTCTTCTTTCCTTATATAAATAGTAGACTGAGGAATTTGTAAATGAATAAACATTACTTCTTGTTATTATACGCATATGTCTAATTATTTTGTACTAGAATGGATAAAAGATACATTTTTAAGAGTTTGATATAATATTTATCTCCGTTTTTTTTTGTAAAGCTATTGATTTACTAAGTAACAAATTATTACATTGATCACCGGGAATATTATGTAAATGTATTTATGTTACATGGTTCTATTTTTGATATATGAAAAAATAGAACTTTTAGCATTTTAGAGGATTCCTTTAAATGGTTTATATCTGTACTTTTATTACTGTTATTGTGATTCTTTTTATAGAAATCATGATGTACAAGAAAATATTAGAAAGATTTTCAAAAGTAAAGTTGAGGTAAAAAATAATGATTATTACTAAAACTCCATTTCGTATGTCTTTTTTTGGCGGAGGGACAGATATGGAAGATTTCTTTAGAGAACATGGTGGTGCAGTTCTTTCCACTACTTTTGATAAATACTGTTATGTTAATGTTAGACATCTTCCCCGTTTTTTCGATTATAGTACGGAATTATCGTATTCGAAAACAGAACGTGTGACTAATATTGATGTAATTCAACATCCAGCTATCCGTAATGCGATGAAGATGTTAGATATGCATGAGATACGTCTTACATATGAAGCAGATCTTCCAGCTCGATCTGGTCTTGGTACATCTAGCTCATTTGCAGTAGGAATGTTGAATGCTTTCTATGCTCTTAAAGGAAAGTATGTTGATAAGAAGAAACTTGCTGATCAAGCAATATATTTGGAGCGTGTGCTATGTCAGGAAGCAGGAGGTTGGCAAGATCAAATTGCTGCTTCTTTTGGAGGTTTTAATCGCATTAATTTTAATGAAGATGGATATGAAGTACTTCCTGTGATTATCTCGCCAGAAAGAAAAAAACAATTAAATCGAAATTTGATGATGTTTTTTACAGGATTTACTCGATTTTCATCAGAAGTACAGAAGGCAAATTCTTTGAGCAAGAATAAAAATAATAAAATAGCACAATTAAAAGAAATGCTTTCTTTAGTAGATACTGCTGAGAAGATATTGACCAATAAGTATACTGATTTAGATGAGTTTGGACGATTGTTGGATTATACATGGACACTAAAGAGACAGACAGGAGCAGCAGTGTCAACGGATAGTATTAATGAATTATATGATAGAGGAATCAAAGCTGGAGCATTGGGAGGCAAGTTACTTGGAGCTGGAGGTGGAGGTTTTCTTGTGTTTTATGTTCAGCCAGAAAAACAAGATTCAGTTCGACATGCTATGAAGAATCTTATGTATATCCCATTCGAATTTGAAGAAGGCGGGACAAGAGTGATTTATTATAGTCCGGAAAATTATGAGCCGCGAGATTGAAAAAAATTTTGAAGGAGAAGAAAAATTAATGAAAACTGTAATAATGGCTGGAGGAAAAGGTACTCGTATTTCTTCAGTAGCTAGTGATATCCCAAAACCAATGATTAAAATTGGAGGAAAACCGATTCTTGAGCATGAAATAGAGTGCCTCAGAAATCAGGGCTTTACAGATATTATTATTACGGTCAGCCACCTAGGAAATATGATAATGGATTATTTTGGAGATGGTTCAGGAATTTCGCCTACAACAGGTCAACCTTTAGGTGTAAACATTGAATATTATTTCGAAAAGGAACCTTTAGGAAATGCAGGAGCTTTATTTCAAGTCAAGGAAAAACTAACTGAGGATTTTCTTTTGTTGAACGCAGATGCAATGTTTGATATTGACTTTAATAGATTTGTGAATTTTCATAAAAAACATAGTGGATTAGTAACACTGTTTACTCATCCCAATAATCACCCGTATGATAGTAGTTTGATTATATCTGATAGTAATGGAACTGTAAAACAGTGGTTATCTAAAGAAGAGCAACGACCAACTTTTTATAAAAATCGTGTGAATGCAGGACTACATGTTATCAGTCCTAAGATTCTAGAGACAGAGATTACCACTCCAAAGGTTGATCTGGATCGTCAACTGCTGAAACCACTAGCTGGTTCAGGAATGATGTTTTGTTATGATAGTCCGGAATATGTAAAGGATATGGGAACGCCGGATCGATATTACTCTGTGTGTGAAGATTATAAAGAAGGACGAGTTCAAGGGAAAAACTTGAAGAACAAGCAGAAAGCGATTTTTTTAGATAGAGATGGAGTCATAAACAAATATGTTGGTTTTCTTCGAAACATAGATGATTTTGAATTGATTGAAGGAGCCTCTGATGCAATAAAGAAAATAAATAAATCTGGGTATCTTGCGATTGTAATTACGAATCAACCTGTCATCGCCAGAGGAGAAGTTACAATTTCACAACTTAATGAAATTCATAACAAAATGGAGACCTTGCTTGGACAGCAAGGCGCATATTTGGATGGATTATATTACTGTCCTCATCATCCGGATAGAGGATATGAAGGAGAAGTATCTGAATTTAAAATTGATTGCGAATGTAGGAAACCAAAACCTGGAATGCTGTTTAAAGCAGCTAAAGATTTCAATATTGATCTTTCACAGTCTTGGATGATTGGAGATAGCGAGAATGATATAAAGGCAGGTATAGCTGCAGGTTGTAAAACAGCATTAATTGGTAAAAAAAATTATAAACAAGATATTACAGTTCAATCTTTATTACAATTTATTGAAGATGTTTTGTAGGATGTAGAAAGGTTTGTAAACAAAAAAGGTGAAATAAAAAATGTTGGAGGAAAGGTTACAAACACATATTGATTTTTTGATAAAACGTTATCCTGTTTTGAAAACTATCCAACAGGAAATCATAGATGCTTATCTTATTATGGAGAAGTGCTATTTAAATGATGGAAAACTCCTTGTTGCTGGTAATGGAGGGTCTGCTGCGGATTCTGAACATATTGCAGGCGAACTGATGAAACGATTCAAAACACCTCGTCCTGTTAGCAAAGAATTTGAAAAGAAATTGCTTGAAATTGATCCTATACGTGGGAAGAATCTTGCAAAAAATTTGGAGTGTTCTTTGATGGCTATTCCACTTGTTGCTCATGAGGCATTGACAACAGCATATATTAATGATGTTGATGGTCTCGGTGTATTCGCACAACAGTTATTTGGATTTGGAAGAAAAGGAGATGTATTTTTGGGCATCTCAACATCAGGAGATAGTAAGAATGTGATGAATGCAACAGTTGTAGCTAGAGCACTAGGTATAAAAGTCATTGGTCTTACAGGTGCAAGAGGAGGAGAATTGGCTACAGTTGCAGATGTGTGCGTAAAAGTGCCTGAAACAGAGACTTATATAATTCAGGAATATCACCTTCCAATTTATCATTGTTGGTGTCTGATGCTGGAAGATAAGTTTTTTGGAAAATTTTAATTTGCTAGAGATGAGGAGTAGGAATGGTCGCCATAATTTTAGTTAATTATAATGGTTCCAGTGATACCATTGATTGTATTAAAAGTCTTTCATCAATGAGAGAAGTTGAATATGAGATTATTGTTGTAGATAATTGTAGCACTGATGATTCTATAGACAAATTGAAACAGTCTCAAAAAGAATATAGTTTTACATTGTTACAAGCAGAGCAAAATAATGGGTTTTCATATGGTAATAACATTGGAATTAAATATGCTAAAAATGCTGATTTTTATCTACTGATAAACAATGATACAGTAGTAACTACGGATTTCTTAAAAAAATTGATTGCTGAATTTCATAAAAATCCTAAATGTGGCGTAACGACTCCAAAGATTCTTTACTATTCACAGCCAAATAAAATTTGGTATGCAGGGGGGAGTTTTGATCAGAGAACTGCCCGGAGTGAACATAACCATTATAATCAAAATAACAATATAAACGAGAAATCGTCACAGAAAGTTACGTTTGCTAGCGGTTGCTGCCTATGCGTTTCTCGAAATACTATAGAAAAAGTTGGACTTTTGAATGAAGATTTTTTTCTTTATGAAGAAGATGCAGAGTTTTGTTATAGGATCACAGAAGCTGGACTTGAAATTGTTTATATTCCTGATTCTGTTATATTTCATAAGGTTAGTGCCAGTACTGGGCAAGGGTCTCCTATGAGCCAATATTATACAGTACGTAACAAGTATTCTTTGATTAGAATGCATTTTAAAGGTATAAATAAGATTTTGGCTTATATATACTGTACTGCACAGTTTATGTTTAGGTGCATAAAAAAAGAGCAAGACTTTAAATACTATAGATTGGGAACTAAAGCGTTTATGAGAAACGAAACAGGAAAGGCACGGGAAAATATTACATGAAAGTTTTGTTATTAAGTCAAATTGCGGTAGTTGATTATAAGTATACATATAGTTTGGCAAATGCATTGAAGAGATGTGGTAATGAAGTGGAGCTTGTCATTGATGACAAGAAAGATAACAAATATTGTGAGTGCAAATGTATCAACAAATTTCTAACTTCTCGTAAGGATATCAGTAAAGGAAAAAAATTATTGAATTATGTTGGAACCTATCGATTTATAGTAAAAAAAGCTATATCAGAACATTTTGATATTGTACATGTACAATGGTTTCAGTTTTCACCAGTGGATTATTATTTCTTGAAAAAATTGAAAAAGTACGGTGTTAAATTAGTTGTTAGTGTGCATGATATATTACCATTCAATGAAAAGAAGTATGACTTGTTTTTTCATAGAAAAATC
This sequence comes from uncultured Faecalicoccus sp., assembly GCA_902497095.1. Lineage (GTDB taxonomy): Bacteria > Bacillota_I > Bacilli_A > Erysipelotrichales > Erysipelotrichaceae > Faecalicoccus. The sequence continues at coordinate 9,902 of CABVDD010000041.1, read as the reverse complement.
TATGGATTATGTAATCAAATCATTGTACAGGCAGAAACAAATGTTAAGCGCTTTGATGTACTATTCCCAGAAGACAGCAATAAAGTGACATACATTCCACATGGACATTTCTTGGATTTTGCAGATAAACATGGTATAGAAGAATCCAGAAAGCACTTGAATATTCCGCGTGACAAGACGGTATTACTTTTCTTTGGTCAGATCAAGACAGTAAAAGGAGTAGGTGTGTTATTGGAGGCGTTTGGCAGATTGTCACAGAAAAGGGATGATTTGTACCTAGTGATAGCTGGCAGCGTTTGGAAGGATGATTTTAAGCCTTACGAAGAGATAATCAATCATTATAAGCTGACGGGGGATCAGTTGAAAACGGATATTCGTTTCATTCCAGATGATGAAGTAGGATTTTATTATTCTTCATGCGATATTGCTGTATTGCCATATTTAGATGTTTATCAAAGTGGTGTAATTCAATTGGCATATGCATATGGCAAACCAGCAATAGCAACGTCAATTGCACCGTTTATGGAAATCGTAGAAGATGGTATTACTGGATTTCTATGTAAACCTGGAGATGCAGAGAATTTGGCAAAAACAATTGAACTAGCTGTGGAGAAAAAAGAAAAATTTGTAATGTTTGGGGAAAATGGACGTCAAAAGATTAATGAAAAATATTCGTGGCAAAACATCGGAAAAAAAATAACTGAGTTATACCAAAGAGATTGAGGGAAATTTAATGAAGCGTATTTGAACTATATTAAAACTATTTTTAAGTGAGAAGGATATGCTAGGGCAGTATACAGAATACGAAATTATTTAACAGTATCAGAAATAATTGTTATTATCGCCCATTTATAATAGAAGAGAGAAAAATGGTTTCATGGGTTCCAATATTGTGTGTACAAAGGGTGTGCAATTGATTACACATGATATGTTATATGTCCTTATTAGTCATGATGAAAAAAATTGACGATGTTGGTCTAGAAAATCACCCATATTTTAAAACAGAAATAACAATAGGAAATAATGTTATAATTTGTGAAAATAGTTTGATTATGCCAAGTGTGACAATTAGTAACCGTGTTATTGTGTGTGGAGGCTGTAGTTACTTTCGATATTTCGATTGAAGTAATAGTTGTTAGAGTGCTAGCTAAAATGATTGGGAGATTATATCGAATATTATTTATGTAAGAAATGATGACTGAAAGTAGCGTTACTATTGTAGAAATTCCAACCAAGATTTTTGAACTTAAATTGCATTGGTAAAGTAAAGACACTTAGAGCTGAAATCAAAAGCGAGAATGGAATATAAAACAAATTTGTTAGAAAATTTCCATTAAGTAGTGCATTCATAAAAAAATAGTGTTTTTAATCGCATTATTTCTATGGATGCAAACAAAATACATTGATTTCCTTGAGTGCATTTATACTATGTATAGCTTTAGATATTTATTTTGCAAAGATAGCTGTTATAGAATTTAAATGTTGGATTCTTTTTTCGTCAAATTATTATATAGATTAGAAAGAGGGATATCCGTATGGAAAATAAGCAAATTGATAAAGGAAAAAAACTGACAAAATGTTATGTATGGTTATTGGCTATTTGCATGACAAATTTTTTTGGGTTTTATAAATTCTTGCCATTCGGTAAGTCCTTTTATTCTTATGATTATATCCATATCTCTGTATGTTTAGTTTCTTTGATGTTTCTGCTATATAAAGTAGTGACAAGAAAAAAAATACAGATAAAAGGTTCATTTATTAATGTATATATGGTTTTATTGATGCTGATAGCAGTAGAAGTGATTTGGACATATTCTAAGTATCATCAACCGATTAGTTTGACGTTCAAAGAGGCATTTTATTATATAGTTCCATTTCTTGGATATTTTACATTTTTACAGTATAAGGAAAATGTTGAGTTTGATGACGTGGCTGATATTATTGTTAAAGCATCGATAATTACTTCTATTGTTGCACTGATAGTTTTTACTTTATATACTTTTGCTGGAATTAATATTTTGCAATTAAATGACAGCATCAGTGAAAATTTCAGAAATGGAACGATTAGGTTTTCAATTGGTACAATTGTTGCAAATATTGGAATAGTTATATCAATAACTAGAATAATGCAGAAAAAAAGTAAGAAGTTAGACCTATATAATACAATTGTAGTTTTTTTGAATATCTGGTTGGTTGATAAATCACGCACAGCATTACTATATATTATTATTATAGTACTGATTTCAATGTTGTTAGGAAAAAAAGTGGGTAGATTATGGAAAGTAATCATTTTATTTGCGATTGTCGCATGTGTTATAGGTGTTTTTATCTCTTATGATACTGTAAGAAATGAAGTGTCTGTATATTTTAATTCGGATGCAGGCATTATGATGAGATTTAACACAATTGAATTTTATATGAATCAATTCCAAGAATATCCTGTTCTTGGAATGGGACTTTTAAGTAGTAGTAAAGATGTTGCTGGATGGCAATTATTATATGGACCGGCAGGATATTTTTATCGCGATGACGTGGGAATTGTTGGTTTACTAAACAAATTTGGTATATGTGGCTTGCTATGGATTATAGCTTTTTTTATAACGATAATGAGAATAGAAAAGAAAACAAAATTGCAAGAAGGTGAAGTCGTAAGAAATATAATGATTTATTGTGTAGTGACATTGATTAATTTAAGTTTTATGGATTTTCAAAGAGTATTTTATATGATGGATATAATGATTTTGACAGAGATGTTAATAGTATATAAGAAAAACAAATTGCAAAATAATGGGAGGTAACAATGAAAATTGGTGTGGTTATTGTAACTTATAATCGATTAGAAAAGCTAAAAACAACGTTAAAACTTTTTGCAAAACAATCGGTGCTACCATCATATGTGTTAGTGGTTAATAACGCAAGTACTGACGACACAGGTGATTTCCTTTGGAAGTGGAGTCAGCAAGATGAAGGATTTGATAAGTTTGTTATAACAACTAAATATAATACAGGAGGGTCAGGCGGTTTTTATACGGGTTTAGAATCGGCGGAAAGAATGAGTACAGAGTGGATTTGGTTGTCAGATGATGACGCTTTTCCAGAGCAGGATGCGTTAGCTGAGGCAAGTCGATTCTTGCAAAATTACGAAGGGAAACAGGATGAGTTAGCTGCAATCTGTGGCCAAGTTATTAATAAGGGGCGGATTGATTTATCTCACCGTAAAATTATGCGTCGTAAAGGCTTGAATGTGGTAGAAGAGTTTCTGCCGGAAATGGAGTACGAAAAAAAATGTTTTGAATTGAATTGCTTTTCATATGTCGGAGCTATTATTCATAAGAAAAAGCTGATGGAAGCGGGGCTACCCAACAAGGATTACTTCTTGTGGTGGGATGATACGGAGCATAGTCTACGCTTGAGTAAGGTTGGGAAGATCTTATGCATTCCTAAAATCAAGATTCATCATGATGTTACAAACGGAGCTGGAGAATTTACGTGGAAAACATATTATGGTTTTCGTAATATGGCAGACTTGTATAAACGACATTTCCCTAAAATATGTTATGTGTATTTTACTCTTAAATTGACTTGCAAAACATATTTAAGAGATCTTCTAGGTAAAGATAAAGAAGAAAATAAAGCTATTCGATGTTCGTTGCGGGATTGCAGAAATGGAAGATTCGGTATCCATGAGATATATAAACCGGGATGGAAACCGTTATGTTAGGCTATGACTTAAGGAGTAAAAAAATGAAATCACTATTAGTTAGTGTTATTGTTATTGGATTTAATATTGAAAAATATGTAGAAAAATGTATCCAGACAGTGATTAATCAAAGTTACCGAAATATTGAAATAATCTTTGTAAATGATGGTTCAACAGACAACACACTTGAGAAAGTAAGTGAATATAAATATGATACTCGCTTGAGAATTGTGAACAAGCCTAATGGTGGAATTGTGTCGGCACGAAAAGCCGGCGTAAAAGAAGCGACAGGCGACTATATTGCTTTTATCGATGGAGACGATTGGCTAAATATAGATATGATTCAAAATTTGGTTGATAAAGTGGGCGAAAGTCCAGAAATAGTAGATATCGTAAGCAGCGACATGAATCGCCAAGAAGCAAATGGAAAATTCTATGTTCAAAAAAATGAAACAGGAATATTTTCTTGTGATGGCGATGAATACTTTGAATTAATCATGCAGGATCGAGTAAATCACCATATGTTTCCGAAGTTGTATCGACGGCAGTTTGTTTTGAATGCTGGTTACTTAGAGTATCCAGAAGTAACAATGGCTGAGGACCTTATGACAAACAGTTTCTTTGGAGTTCATAAGCCAATAGTTGTATTTGTTGATAGTATTAATTATTTTTATCGCTATAATGAGAGCAGTGTGATGCGTTCTGGAAACAATACTTTATTGCGACAAATTAAGACTCTGGAAAATATGGAGGATTATTTGGCAAAAAATAGCCAGAACATACAAAGTAGTACACTTATGGAGTATCAGTGGATATCATATGTATATACTTATATGCATTCACCGCTTGCACATAACATCAAAAGAGATATTATGACGCATTGTAAAGAGAAGATTTGTAATTATAAGGTTAATCAGTACAGTCGCGAGCTATTTACAAAATATCCATGGCACATCAATATTTTGTTTTATTTGTACTATAGTGCACCTACAATTGCTGGTGCTGTAGATTCTTGCTTGTTGTGGCTTAAAGAAAAAGGAAGAGGATAAAATGAAGAAGATTGGACTATTTACTATTTATAAAGCCAAAAATTATGGTACACAACTGCAGGCACAGGCTTTGTATACTGTCTTACAAAAAATAGTAGGAAAGAATAATGTACGAATTCTTTCGGAAGAAAAAGATATTTCTTTAAATGTATTCAAGCCTTTTTCTAAAAATCCATTGACCGTTTATAAAAGATGGGAATATTGGAGAAAACATAGAGAGTACATTAGTCAGTATCAAGTAGGTTCTTTTGAAGAAAGTTTTGATGTGATTGTAATTGGTAGTGATGAACTGTGGAATGTTCTTAATCCTGACTTCCAACACAGTGAGAGATATGTGGGTCAGGGTTTTGATGCTAAGCGAAAAATTGTGTATGCTATGAGTTGTAATCGTAGCACTAGTTCGGAATTTGTGCAACAGTATGGACACACACCTTTTGTTTCACTGGATGCAATTGCTGCACGAGACAGAATGACTCAAATGCTGGTAGAGGAAATTAATCATGAGCAACCAAATCGGGTTCTCGATCCAACTTTTTTGGTTGATTTTCAAACGAAAAAAATAAAAGAAGATAATTATATCATGGTTTATGGTTATCAATTTGAAGAAAAGGAGATTGTGGAGATTAAAGAGTTTGCGAAGTCTAATAGTCTGAGATTGATCAGTGTCGGCTTTGAGCATCACTGGTGCGACAAGTTTGTTCTATGTTCTAATAAAGAATTCTTGGGTTATATCCAAGGTGCATCCTATGTTATTACTTCCACCTTTCATGGAACAGTTTTTTCAATTAAGTATAATAAACAATTTTCATCGTATGTAAGAGATAATTGTAAGGTAGACGATTTGTTGATGCATTTCTCACTTCAAGATAGAAATAGTTCTGAAAATGATTTAGATACTATTCTGCAAAATAAAATAGATTTTAATAATATTAACCATCAAATAAAAGCTGAACGGAAAGAATCACTTCAGTGGTTGGAGAGAAACGTGAAGGAGTAACTACATTGAACATTAAAAAACAAACATTCCTTAGTCTAATATTAAGCTTTTTTACCTTTGCAATTAATTATGGTGTGAATTTCTTGATTACGCCATATGTATCTGCGCATTTGCCGGGAACATATGGTTATGTTAAACTTGCAAATGACATCATTGGTTATGCTCAGTTGATTACAATTGCACTTGATTCTATGGCAAGTCGGTTCATTTCTATTGAGTTTAATAAAGGAAATAAAGAAAAGGCTCATCAATATTATTGTTCAGTCATGGCTGCTAACACTATAATTGCAGCAGTGTTAATTGTGCCAATGACTCTTGCAGTTTTAAACTTGGAATTGCTTATTTCCATTCCAGTAGAAAGCCTGATGGATATTAAGATTTTGTTTGCATTTTCTTTCTTTAGCTTTTTGCTGACAATTTGTTTTTCAGCGAATAGTGTTGTTACCTTTATTCTGAACCGACTAGATTTGAGCTATTACATTGAGATAATCGTATATATAGTTCGTGCAGGTATGTTGCTATTCTTATTTGCACTTATGCCCCCGCACGTTTATTATATAGGGCTTACAGGATTTGTTGTGGGACTAATTACAATCGTGGGCAATCAGTTTATTAAAGTGAAAATTTTACCATCATTTCGGTTCAAATCGAATATGGTTAGTTTTCAAATGGTATGGGAAATTGTATCCGCAGGTATATGGAATACGATTCAAAAACTTGGTCAGATTCTGTTAGATGGTTTAGATTTGATTATTTCGAATGTTCTAATCGGTACTACTGCCATGAATGACCTATCATTTGCAAAAACAATGCCTGCAATCATTGCATCTTTGCTTGTGAAGGTATCGTCTGTTTTTATGCCAAATTACACAATTTTATATGCACAAGGGAAGATAGACGAGCTTAAAAAGACTATTAAATCGTCAATGTCTCTCTTAAGTGTAATTATCAGTATTCCAATAGGAATTATTATGGCATTTGGATTAGATTTCTATCAATTATGGATTCCAAATGAAAATGTACATATAGTGACAATACTAAGTATGCTTTCTTGCATATTATATGTAGTGTCAACACCTATGAATGCAGTATATAATTTATTTACGGTGGCAAATAAGGTAAGACCTTTGGCATTAGTTACGCTTGCATCTGGGGGGGTATCTACGATATCAGTATTGATTTTGGTAAATTTTACAATATCAGGCGTTTTTGCTGTAGTTTGCTGTAGTGTGGTTATTGGTATTTTACGCAATGTGTTTTTTGTGGCACCCTACGCAGCAAAAATGCTAGGTTTTCCAATTTTTACTTTTTTCCCAGAAATTGGTAAATCTGTTCTTTCGGTCGTTATCGTATTTATTATATCGGTTTTATTGCGTACATTAGTTCCAATTACAGGTTGGATTACGTTTTTTTTACTATGTATTATAGTAGCGATGTTGAGTTTGATTTTTAATGTGTTCTTTTTTTTGAATAAAGAGCAAAAGAATAAGATATTTAATAAGCTGCAAAGGAGAAGTAAATAATGCCTATTATAAAATTGAATACGATTAAAATAACAAAAAATCGAGTGGACTTTTTTTACACAGTTTCAGAGGAAATAAAAAAATTTTTTTCCTCTGACTTGAATTTTTTTTATGAATATCCAGAACAGTATGACTTGAGCAGGGTACCTAAATCTATTTTGGCGATACCTTTTGTTATGAATATGATGCCCCTTGTATGGATTTCCAATACTGAGTTGCTGGTAAATAGGCTCGATTATGACTTTTACGATTCGTTACAGTATGTTCTGACTGGTTTTAAAAGGGTACATCCGGATGTAGCATTTTGCGGTAAGTTGACGGTGAAACAATTGGAGAAAAATGAATACGAGGTAGATCATGAAAAAAAAGCTTTACTTTTCTCAGGAGGTGTGGATGCCGTTTCTACTTTAGTGACTCATTTCGATGAAAAACCGATGCTTATCAATGTCTGGGGAGCAGATGTGCATCCCAATGACATGGAAAATCATAAGGTGATAGAGAGAGATTTAATACAGTTTTCTGAAGAGTTGAAATTACCATTTTTCTTTATTCGTTCTTCTATCCGCTGGTGCTTTAATGAACCATACTTGTCGGAGTACTTTAAGAATATGATTCATGATACCTGGTGGCATGGAATGCAGCATAGCGTGGGCCTGCTATCCCTTTTGGCACCCTATGACTATTTAGAGAGGATTTCCACCAATTATATTGCATCTTCTTATACGGAAAAAGATATTGGTATAGTAAGATGCATTAGTTATCCATTTGTGGACTCTATGCTAAAGATGGGGACAACACATTGTTTTCATGATGGATTTGAAAAACGTCGCATTGAAAAGATAGAGAATATAGTAACTTTTTCTGCTAAAAATAGAGTTATTATTCCGTTAAAGGTTTGTTTTCATCCAAGTAATGGAGAAAATTGTTGCAAGTGTGAAAAGTGTTTAAGAACAATGGCAGAAATTTTAGCTATAGGTGGTGAGTTAAGACAGTTTGGCTTCTTTCCAGATTATTCAAATGTAGAAATGTATATAAAAAGATTTTGTGATAAAAACATATTGGACGAGAATGATGTTTTAGCTTATTGGAGAGACACAAGTGAATTTGTTAAAAAAAATGGATCCAGAAATTCCAAAATGAATTGGCTTGTAAATTATCAATTTAATACATTCTGCCCGAAGTGGTACACACAGTTGGAAACATGGATTCGGATTAGATTGGGGAAAATCCGTCATAAACTGTTTGAAATGAGGAAAAAATAATGATTAAACAATTAGTTATAAAAATGCTAAATCGTAAAGGATTTATGCGAACTATGTATCCATATGCAAATAAACAGTATGGAAAATTTGAACGATATTCAACAGTGAACAAAACAGAATGTGATGCATCGTATGTTTTGACGCATATTCGTATCCTGACTCATGATATTGAGAAAGGCTTTTCACTGCCTGAGCCACGTAAAGGTTTTGGTAAGACAAAACTACAGGAGTTGGATCGTCTGTTAGACATCTATGAAAAAAAATTTATGGGATACGATGATGCGGCGTATCATATTGCAATTGCAACGATATGTTACTACAAAAGTTGCTCAGAGCAGTATATGTTGGATATTTCTTTTTTAAATAATCAACGTTATCAGAATAATGAGATGTTAAATTGCGGTGTCCGTATCTGTGACAAACGTGAGTTGATTAGAAGTAATTTTGAAAATTATTATGACTTTGAAAAGACACGTCATAGTGTAAGAAGTTATAAAAATGTGACGTTAAATCCAGCAGATGTTCGTAAGGCGATTTTGGGGGCTCAACTAGCACCGAGTGCGTGCAATCGGCAGGCTGTCAAAGTTTTCCATATCACAGGGGCAGAGCGTTGTAAAAAGGTACTCAATATTCAGAATGGTGCCAAAGGGTTTTCTGAAGTAAATGATGTGTTTGTTATTGCAGCAAATTTATCTAGCTATGTGAGTCCATTGGAGATTAATACTGGATTTGTGGATTCTGGTTTGTTTGCAATGAGTTTTCTTCTGTCATTGCATTCATTGGGCATAGGTGCTTGTCCACTTTTGTGGAATGATGAAACCGATCGTGCTGAACAGTTGCGAAGTATAGCTCCAATTCCAGAATGCTATGAAATTACACTCATTGTGCCAGCTGGGTATTATACAGACACCGTGAAATATGCATTATCCCCTAGAAAACCTGTTGAATTAGTATATGAAAAGGTTTAATAAAAGATATGAACGCTGATAAATAGAAGTTCTTCACACTGTTTATACATATAGGGTAAAGAGATAATACTTTACTAGAATATATATCTTCTATTATTTCCTTAGAGCATTAAATTTTAATTTTGAACTTATAATCAACGGCTTCAATCTATTATTGATTTTAGAATTTTATTTTGTAACAGTTTTATAATATAAATAGAAAATTAGAAGGGAAGTAAGATGAAATACGATTATTTAGTTGTAGGCTCTGGCCTATATGGCTCTTTATTTGCTCACGAAGCAAAATTACATGGAAAGTCTGTTTTAGTTGTTGAAAAACGGCCGAATATTGGTGGCAATATTTATACCGAAAATATAGAAGGAATCAATGTTCACGAGTATGGAGCTCATATTTTTCACACAA
>CABVDD010000040.1 GCA_902497095.1 uncultured Faecalicoccus sp. | reverse complement strand
CCACACTTAATCGTAGAGCACCATTCTTTAAAACCACTCACTAAGTTAAATTACCACTTTTCACTTTATGGTGACATGTATTTTTTATTAGCTACTATGTCTAATTATTCTAAATTGGCATGTCTTTTCATCAAATCTTTATTGTCAAAATGTGTTGAAGAAGTTTGAATTATATCCATAACTAAAGAATCTCCTAATAATAAAACACTTTGCTCAAATGTATTTGCACCTGGTTGATGAGATGTTTTATTTTGACTGTCTACTTTAGGCGTACTTGCAGAAATTCTAACAACACAATCTGCTATTTTACCTATTTCTGATTGTTCACTTGTTGTAATTAAAGATAACTTTGCCCCTACTTCTTTACATTTTTTGGCCATTAATATTAATGAACCCGTTTTTCCAGATCCTGATGCAATCAATAACAAGTCATCCTTTTGAAGTGCAGGAGTAACTGTTTCTCCTACCACATATGTTATTAAACCTAAATGCATAAGGCGCATTGCAAAAGCACGAATCATCAAAAGTGATCGTCCCGCACCTGCCACAAAAATTCGTTTACTTTCAAGAATCATTTGTTCTAGCGCATGAATGCGCTTCTCATCCACACTTCTCAACGCTATATTTAATTCTTCTAATATCATGGAAATATTATTTTGTACTGTCATAATCTAAATGTCCTTTCATTTCAATAACTGCTCGACGAATATCTTGCGAATTGTATAAAGATCCACCTGCTATAATCACTTCTGGGTGTAAAGCTACATATTCATCTATTGAATTCATATTGACACCTCCAGCGACAGTTACATATGAAGATGGAATGGATTCAACTAAAGTTGCAAGATCTTGCAATGGTGTTCTCCCTTGTTTTTGCATATCTACGCCTGTGTGCACACCAATCAAATCCACGCCAAAAGTTAATAATTGTTTTGCTCTTTCTTGAATCCTTGGTTCACGTATCATATCAGCCATGACTTGTTTACCATTTTTATGTGCAATTTCCACAACTTCACGAATCGTTTCATCATCAGCTAATGCCAAAACTGTTACAATGTCAGCTCCAGCATCACATACATCTTGACATTCAATACTTCCACCATCCATGATTTTTGTATCTGCTAAAACACACAAATTAGGAAATGCTTTTTTTAACATTTTAACAGGAAACATACCTTCCTTCATAATGACCGGTGTTCCTACCTCATAAATATCAATAACATCATGGATTTGACTTGCAATTTCAAGAATACGATACGTATCTGCAATATCAACAGCAATTTGTAGTTTCATTATTTACTATAATACTCCAATACATCCTGAGGAATATCTTTAGCAGCAGCTTCGTCAATGACAAACTCTACATTGGAATGCATGCGTAACCAAGAAACAGGGAACTTAGGATCCAAATTTTCTGTTTCAAACAATTTTTTTAACAAAGGTGCCTTATGTTCTCCAGAACATACAACAAAATAATGTTTAGTTTTCATATGTTCCTCCATACCAGTAGTAATAGCATATTCAGGCACACCTTCTTCACGATCTGCAAAGGCACTAGCATTTTGTTTGCGCGTAGCTTCATCCATTTTAACTACATGTGTTCTTGGCAATAGATATTCTCCTGGTTCATTAAAAGCAATATGTCCATCATCTCCAATACCAGTAATTGCGATATCTAATCCTCCTGCATCAATGATATCCTGAGCATACTTTTTACACATTGCATCCAAATCATCTGCTAAGGCATCTGGATATTCTACATTGTCCATATTAATATTTACATGATCAAAGAAATGTTGATGGAAGAAATATACAAAGCTATGTGGATCTTCAGGGCCACATCCTACATATTCGTCCATATCAAATGTACGTAATTTTGAAAAATCAACTTTTCCTTCTTGATACATGTTTACCAATTCTTTAAACATGCCAATCGGTGAATTTCCTGCAGGAAGGCAGAATACAAGATCTGGCTTTTCATTAATCAAATTTACTACTTTTTGCGCCATCACCTTACTCACTTCTTCATAATCTTTACAAACTACAATTTTCATATTTTTTGTCTCCTCTTCTAATGTGTACCATTTAAATACCTTCACTAGGCATCATTTCTTCTGATACATTTTTAAATAATTCATTACAATTCTTAGCAGCCCCTGTGTTTTGTATTGCATCATTTACCTGATTTTCTAGATCTTTGTCCATATTTAATACAATTTCCATAACCAGAGGCAGACTCATTCCTGCTATTAGGATAAAACCTTCTTTTCCAATATATTTCATAAATTCATTGTTTACGCTGCCGCCAAACAAATCAGTTATCACTATTCGTTCATCACCTTCTTTCATTTGACCCATGTAATCTTTTACCGCACTTTGCAAATCTAGAGTTTGTGGCATAAAGGCACACAAAGTATCGCAACAATCTTGTGGCCCCATAATAAACTCCAATGTTCTTTTCATTCCCTTTGCTAAAGTTTGATGGGAAGCTAATAAAATTCTCTTCATTTAAATCACACCACATAAAGAAAGAAGCAAACAAGCAACAATTATTCCAACCACTAATTTTGTTGGTGATACTTTCTTTTTTAACAACTTATACATTAGCAACGTAATTAAAATTGGTAATAAGCCAGGTATGATTTGGTCAAAAAATGCTTCTTGAAGTGAAAGATTTACACCATCCGCAACATTGAATGATAACGTAATACTAAAAGATATCATTGTTGCTACCAAACCACCAATAACGGTACAACCTAAAATTGCAGCGGCCGTTGATAGATCTTTGGTCTTTTCTCCCAACAACTCAATGGAAGAGATGCCCATTTTATAACCAGCTTTTATAAAGAGATATTTTGATAAAAAAACTAAAATATACACAACAAAGTAAATAATCGGTCCTAAAATATTCCCTTCTGTTGCAATTGAAGAACAAATTCCTGCCATGATAGGCATTAAAGTAAACCAAAAGATAGAATCTCCTATCCCTGCTAATGGTCCAAATAAAGAAACCCTCAAATTATTGATCAAAGATCGATCTTGTTTTGTTTCATACATTGATAAAAGCAATCCTTGCAGAAACATAGCCATTTGTGCTTGTGTATTGAAAAATCCTGAGTTGTCCTTTAATACTTCTCTCAATTCCTCTTTATCATTTCCATAAAATTTTTTTAAAAATGGGGCCATCATTGCAACCCAACCACTTCCTTGATAACGTTCGTAATTAAACGTTCCCTGAAGCAAAATGGATCTTCCAACAGCTTGAGCAAACTCCTTATTTGTAATTGATCCTTTAGATTCCATTACTATAATCTCCTTCTATTTCTGTATGTGAGCCACTCTCACTTTTTTCTTTGTTTCCAAAAAAGTAATTATATAAAGCAAATGCCAAGCCAATTAAAGCAACAGGTAAGATATTTGCAAAGCCACCAAATGTTGCCGCTAAAAATCCAATAATCAAAAATGGAGTATACTCAATTTTGAACATCGTAGTGAGTAACATTGCAAACCCTAACGCTGGCATAACTCCACCAGCCACTTCTAATCCGTGCATAACCCACGTAGGAATAATATCAATCAATGAACTAATTACATCCTGCATCAAATACGCTGCTAAGAATGTAAAAATCATATAACTCAATCCTACTAAAACTAGACCAAGAATATTCATTCTTATCATTCCTTTAATATTAACATCTTCAATCAATTGGTCTAGTTTCTTCATAAATCCTAAATAAGCTGTATACATCAACATAACGATATATTGCATCAAAACACTGAATGGTAGAGCTAATCCAACAGCCGCTGTGGGACCAACATCCGTACAACAAGCAAATACAGCTCCCATTATACCTGCTACTACCGGATCAGGAGGTACTGCTCCTCCTGCCGGTGTCAATCCAGCAAATGCTAACTCAGTTAACCCACCTACAATTGCGCCATTTACTGGATCTTGAAGAATGATACCGGAAACAGTCGAAACAATAATAGGTCGAAACCAAAAGAAAGCTTCTGACATTCGATCGGTACCTGCAATAAATCCCCAAACTGATAATATAATCGCTTGAATTAATGTTATTTCCATACAATCTCCTTCCTATAAAACCACTTTCTCTTCAGGAGAAACTGGATAATCTTGAAAATATAAACGGTCAATACGACTTTGAATTTCTTTCAACTCTTCTATATCCTTTTCATCTGCATAAGCTCTAGAACTAATCTGTTTTTTCCCTTCAGAATAATGCATATTTCCCACATTAACCTCTTTAATAGGTACACCTTTTTTAATAAGTTCTAACATTTCATGAGGTGTTTTAGTTAAAATAAAAATTCTTTGTGCCGGTGCAGCTTTATCAATAATATCTGCTGTATGTTGAATGGTAAAAAAACGAATTTGAACTTTATAGTTATCTGCAGTCAGTTTCATAATCTTTTGCTGAATTGGATCTTTTGCTACTTGATCATCAACTACTATTAATAAATTTGCATCTGAATAATTTAACCATTTGACCCCAACCTGCCCATGAACCAGGCGATTATCAATTCGACATAATACAATATTAGGTGTGGACATTTTTTCTCCTTTCCGATATTTTTGACGTCAATATTATCTATATCAATAATATACATATTTTTATTATCGATGTCAATAATTTTAAAACCGTTATTTTTTATTTATTCGTTTTTAGATGCTATTATTTTTGATTTAGAAAATAATGATTCTTGTGGTATAGTATTTATTATAATTGACTGTATCAATAGCCTTTTTTCTAAGTTAAGGCCATTATTAACCGTTTGACACAGTTATGGAAGATAAATCATTTATAGAGGGAATTTAAGAATTACTATAGGAGTAGCTAATGCAGACATTAAAAAAAAGTTTCGAAAGACAAAATGGAATTAAAGATTATATTCTTTTAAAACGAACTGTCACTATAGATGAACTTTGTAAAAAGTTTAGATGTAGTGAAGCAACTTTAAGAAATGATCTAACAAAATTGGAGAAAGAAGGAGTTTTAAAAAGAATTCGAGGCGGAGCGATTGCTAACGAAATCGTAAATCATAATTCACACTTACAAAAAAGAATGAAAGAGAATATTAAAGCAAAAGAAAAGATTGCTCAATATGTAGTTAATTACATAATTCAAGCTGGAATGATTATCACTTTAGATTCAGGAACCACTTCTATTATTCTTGCTCAAAAAATTTTAGATAATCAAATTCCTTGCACAGTAATCACAAACAATCTTTCAGCAGCTACTATCTTATCTAAAAATGAAGATATTCAACTTTGCTTAGCAGGAGGTCTATTTGATCATAAACACGGTTGTTTTCACGATGAAACCACTGATAGTATTTTCAAAACTTATCGAAGCGATATTTTCTTTTTATCTCCAAATGGAATAGATTCAGAGGGTTTGGTTACAAGCGCTGGAATCACAGAACAAAGTATAAAAACCAAAATGATACAACACGCTAAAAAAACTTTTGTTCTTGCAGATCATTCTAAATTTAATAAATCTGAATTAAAGATATTATGCACAATTAAGGATGTTGACACTTTTATCACTGATGATAACGTAGATAAAGAAATCATCAATACTCTAAGCAAAAAAGGAGCACACTTTATAATAATTTAAAATCCTTATAAAACGATAATAAAGATATTTACCTCGTAAGTTTTCTCACAAAAATATATTTGCAATGTAACCAGTTTAATTTGCTAGGCAGTATCTGAATAAAGTAATCTCTCATTTCCAAGATTTGCTAAAGAAAACTATTTTCCCTATTTTATTCGTTAGATTTTTCAATAGTGTAAATAATTGTTTTGACACGTTCGCAGTGTATAGATTTTAACTCATTTTTAACTATATCCAATATGCATTAATTATTAACAATCAAATCTAAGCTTGAATGATTTAGTTTATTAGAAATTAGCATCGATATACAACGAGGTAAAAACCTGAATCTTATATTGACTATTTAAAAGATCTAAAAAGAGAAGAAAACTTAAAGGAATAAGAACTCCTACAATTAAACAACTATTCAAAACAAATTCATATCAAATTACAAATTTAGGTAGGAATTTCTTAATGCATGTAATTTTTATAGAAAAAGAACATTTATTGTATCGCATACGTGTTGCTTACCGTTTAAAAACTCAATAAACACAAAAAAACTCAAATCGTATTTGAGCCGATAAATAAAGGCTTTGAGCGACTTGAGTTTTTTTGAATTGTTTTGAATATTCCCAAAAATTAACGTTTTGAGAACTTAGAAACCTTATAAAATAAAGGTTTTACAGCCTTTTTGTTTCTTACCTGTTGCATTGCCAAAAATTTTTTTAGCACAACTCAAATAGTTTGCTAAATTATTTACTTAACACTTAATTCTTCAATTTTTTTATGCTTCTCAGTATTTTTACCCCTTCTTTAGTCAATTGGGAACTATCTTTATCTAATACTAATGATTTTGCTTCTAAAATTCTATCAATTGCATTCATTGGATCTAGGGAATGATATGTAAAGAATAAATGTCTTAGCTCTGTACCTTTTATAATCTTATAAGCATTTTTACTATCAATTTGATAAACATATGATAGATATCTATAAATATACCCTATCCAATACATCTCATTAATTGAAAATTTTATTTTTCCATAACTGGTTTTACCATATTCTATATCAAGTTCTTCAAAAATTTCTTCAATTGTCATGCTTTCATTTATAAAGGTTAAATTATCCATTCTAGAAACAAATTTAGAATTCATAAATCGGCGGATAAATATATTTGAACTACATTCTTCTCTAGTAACAGATTGTTCAAAAATTTTACCTTGTATATCACATAGTAACAAACCTACTTGATCCATTTCTCTTTTCATAATATATCGTCAATATATTGACCTTGCCCCCTATACTGCCTTCTAGCCATTTTAATTTTGGTATCTCCAACTTTATTATCCTCTAATCTTTTGATTTGGTATTTTTCTTTTTCTTTACTACATAAATAACATCTTTCGACAATATTCACCTGACTCAACGCTCTATCTGTTTTAAAAACGTATTGAAACCCTAAGTTAGTAGCTGCTAAACAATGTATGCACTGTTCATCAGTAATTTCGCCTTCGATAAAACTATCTATAATTCTAAACATCCTATTATCAGCGATTGGCGCTACCAAATAATCTATGTTCTCTAATTTGTTTATTAGATTTTTGATAACTGGATGATCCTCATAACCATTTAGTCTTCCTCTAAAATATGCTATTGTCATCATCCATTCTTGATTGACTTTATATTCAATGCTAGAAAGGTTTTGTGGATTGAAACTTAATATATAAACGCTAGACGTATCAAATCCACTTACAAATAATGATGACTGCTCAAAACTTTCACCACAGTAAAACCCTTTACCAAAATCATTATTGTTTTTTGAATGTTCAATATCAATAGTACCTTCTATTATGTTCTTAGCTCCATGGTATAATACCAATTTATTCTCATTTGTTAAATCTTCATAATACAGTTGTGCTTTAATCTCATTTATAAAGATATTATTATTAAATGCAAAAGTATATATTTTTTCAATATTACTTTCAATTGTACCTATTTTTCCGGTTTCCCATCTTGCTACTGTAATCGCATCAACACCTATTCTTTCAGCAAATTGTTTCTGAGATAAATTAAGTAGCTCCCTAATTAATTTAACATCCTCATCTATTCTATAATTCATCATAGATTTGATATCACCTCACAGCTTTATTCTAGCATACGCTAGTAAGAAGTTAAACATAAACTTTTTATTAGCATACGCTAGTAAGAAGTTTTTTTTACTCTTTACAGTTTCGTATTTTTAAAAACAAAAAAGAAGTATCTAAACTTCTCATAAAGTCTAAATACTTCTCTAATCTTCTCACAACAATTATTACTAACGTTTTGAGAACTGTGGAGCACGACGTGCTGCTTTTAAACCGTATTTCTTACGTTCTTTAGCACGAGGGTCACGAGTTACGAATCCGGCCGCTTTTAATACTGGACGATAGTCATCACTTGCTTCCATTAAAGCACGTGTAACACCATGACGCATAGCACCAGCTTGTCCAGTGTATCCACCACCATGTACATTGATTACAATATCAAACTGATCCAAAGTATTTGTCAGTTCTAATGGTGATTTAACAACCATACGCAATGTTTCCAATGGAAGATATTCTTCCAAAGTTTTACCGTTGACTTCAATATTTCCTGTTCCTGGGCGTAAGAATACACGAGCAATAGATTTTTTACGACGTCCTACACCATGATATTGAACGATGTTTGTATTTGCCATCTTCTATTCCTCCTTATCCTTTCACCTTTAATTCAACAGGTTTCTGAGCAGCATGTGGATGTTCACTTCCAGCGTATACAAATAAATGTCCACGCATAACATCACCTAATTTAGTGTGTGGAAGCATTCCCTTTACAGCTCTTTCTACCCATTCTACTGGATATTTTTCTTTCATTTCTTTGGCAGTACGAACTCGCATACCTCCAAAGTATCCAGAGTGGTTGTAGTACTTCTCAGTGTTTAATTTGTTTCCAGTCATGTCGACTTTGTCGGCATTGATCACAATTACATAATCACCACAGTCAACATTTGGTGTGTATGTAGGTTTGTGTTTTCCTCTCAATACATGCGCACAAGTAGTGGCCAAGCGACCTAAGGTTTGTCCTTCACCGTCTACTACATACCATGTACGTGTTACGTCGGCAGGTTTTGCCATTGTAGTTTGACGCATTCTCATTTCCTCCTTGATTTCAGCATTACCGGGGCTGAAACGGCCGAAGATTAGCCATGTATTATCTTATGCAAAAAGTAAAGAAAAGTCAATATTACAGTATAAAATTAATGCAAAATGAAGATTATGCAAAGTAAATTTTAAACAATATTCCTATACTTTAAACAAGGCCAAACATAATAAAAACCAGTCTATAAAACTGGTCCTTGAATTTATTTAAAATCAACTTTTTTTAATGTATCTACGATCTCTACATCATATTTCGCAAGTGCATCTTGTGCTTGAAGAAATAATTCCTTTTCCAAGCCAAATGGTTGATGGGCATCCATACCAATAATAGCTTTATTTTTATATTGAGATGCGATGCTCCAAAATCTAGGGTGGGGATATGCTATAAAGCCCATCTGTCTAGCCTTTTGTAAACCAAGAACATTATATTCTAAAGGAATATCCAATTCTTTGGCTAGTTTACAAATTCTGTGTAATCCTTCTTCTAAAGTATCATTCCATTTTGGAAAATGATTTAAAAGAATCAATTCCGGATGTGCAAGACAAGAATACATTCCGGTACTTAATCCTTGTAATGTTGATTCAAAATATTTTGGGACATAACTTGGATCGCAATTTCCATAGTATATACCAGTCTCATCACTTTTATGATAGTGATTTCCAAAAATTAAATAATCTATATTTTTCTGAATACAAAAATTGCGCATCCATTTCATATATTCAGGAAAATACTCTGCTTCCATGCCACATAAGATCTCAACCTGATCTTGATATGTATGCTTTAAATCCAAAATGCTTTTTTGATACCCCTCAAACTCTGTTTCCAACATACGAATATGTGGACGAAAGTTACTTGCGTAATGCCAACATGCATGGTCTGAAAAGCCTAGTGTTGTATAACCTTCTTGTATCGCAACTTGTACATAATCTTCATCTGTTCCCATCGCATGGTGACATCGTGCTGTATGTGTATGATAATTTTTCATTGCTAATACCTCACTTTCATTAAATACAAGCCTTGCGGTGGCGCGTTATACCGGCATACTTCTTTATCTTTTTGTAAAAGCATCTTTTCAACATCCTGTGGTTGTATTCTATGTTTGCCAACTTCAATTAAGGTACCTGTCATCATGCGAACTTGATAACGTAAAAACCCATTGCCTTCAAATAAGAAACAAACATCTTTTTTTTCATTTCGAATTTCAATAGTCCGTATATTTTTTATCCTTGGTTTTCTAGGATCGATTCGACTGCTGGATAAGCTTGTAAAGTCGTGCTCACCGATAAAATAGGCAGCCGCTTCCAACATTTTTTCCATATCTAAGGATTGATATAAAGGCGCTTTATATCGAGACATAAAAGGATTGGTTGTATCATACGTCGCAATATAGGCATATTGTTTTGATTTGCAGGAAAAACGAGCATGAAAATCATCCGGCATGATATCTGCACTTTGAATTCTTATATCCTGTGGAAGCAAAGCATTCATCGCTTTGACATACTGCCAAGGCTTCATGTCTATATCACTTTGAAAATGAAATACCTGCCCTATCGCATGAACACGTGCATCCGTTCTGCCGCTTGCTACAATATCGACTGGTTTTTTCTGTATTTTTTCAAGGGCTGATTCAATAATCGTTTGAATGCCTAAAGCGTTTTCCTGCTTTTGCCACCCTGCATAGTTATAGCCATCATAAGCCACAATACATTTTATGATCATAGTAACCAAATTCCCATGCATGCTGCCAATATACCAACACTACACAACATACCTACACGATCAATTCCATGCATCTTTAAAACTTTATATCGTGTTCTTTGTTTATTGGGATCATAACCTCTTGCCTCCATCGCATTGGCTAATTGCTCCGCACGATCAAAACTTGACACAAATAAAGGAACGATCAAAGATAAAATTGACATCACTTTTTCTTTTAAACTTCCATTTTCAAAGTCTACACCACGACTGGCCTGCGCATTCATGATTCGCTGTGTTTCTTCAATCAATGTAGGAATAAAGCGTAAGGCAATACTAATCATCATCGCAATGATATGAGCTGGTAATCCTATTTTTTCAAATGGCTTTAATAACTTTTCGATTCCCAAAGTTAGATCCAAAGGTTTTGTCGTTGCAGTTAATATGGTTGTAAGCACGATCATAAACATCAAACGTACTACAATATAAAGTGTTTGAAAGACCGCATCAGAATAAATTGAAAACCAACCCCATTCAACCCAGGGCTGTCCTGTTTTGATGACTAATATATTGATGACTAAAAGAAATATCATCATCCATATAATTGGCTTCATTGCACGAAGGGCAAAACTTATTTGTAACTTCGATAATAAAAGACAAACTAAAATAAAAGCGCCAATCACACAATATCCTATGACACCAGCAGGAATAAATACTGCAATCATCAAAAATAAAAGTATCATTATCTTCGCTCTTGGATCCATTTTATGTACTTTTGAATCTAATGGCAAATATCGTCCTAAAGCAATATTATTCATGAAGCATCACCTGCTCTCGAATACATTGAACAAGAGATTCCATATCCAAAATCTCATTGGGTATATTAAATCCTTTTTCTTGTAACATCAGTTTTAAACGAATAATTGCCGGCGGATTAATACCTACTTTAAGCATCCATTCAGGATGTTCAAAGAAAGTACGAACATCACTTTCCTGTAATACCTTACCATGATCCAATACAATAACATGATCACAATAACGCATTACATGCTCCATATCATGAGAAACTAAAAGAATCGTTTTTTTGTGGGTGCGATTTAAATCCATAAACAAAGACATCATCTCTTTAGCTCCCTGTGGATCTAGACCGGCAGTTGGTTCATCCAACACTAAAACTTTAGGATCCAACACTAATATACCTGCTATCGCAACTCTTCGTTTTTGTCCCCCACTCAGTTCAAATGGAGATCTTTGTAAGTAAGACTCATCCAATCCTACCATAGGAAGAATCTTTTTTACCAAAGCATTAGCCTCTTCTTCACCAACACCAAAATTTTTAGGACCAAACGCTATATCTTTTTCAATGGTTTCTTCAAACAATTGATATTCCGGAAACTGAAATACCAGACCGACCTCTTTTCGTAATTCTTTTACATCTTTAATTTTTAAAAGAGGCTGTATATGAAAACCACAAATATCCAATGTACCGGCACTTGGGATCAATAAACCATTTAAATGTTGAACTAGTGTCGATTTTCCAGATCCAGTCTGTCCAATGATAGCTGTTACTTTCCCTTCCGGGATACTCAAATCTATTCCATGTAATGCACTATGTTCAAAAGGTGTTCCCGCATTATATATATGTTCTAAGTGGTTGATTTCAATAGACATAATTGTTTCACCACCTCTTCTAATGTACAGACGGGCTTGTCTGTTATATTTTCTTTCATCAATTCTTTTGAGATTTTAAGAGCAAATGGAATATCTAACTTCATTTCTTCCATCTCTTTGGCATGACTGAAAACTTCCATTGGTGAACCACTCATCGCAACTTCTCCATCTTTTAAAACAATGACAAAATCACTTTGCGCTACTTCTTCCATATCATGTGTAATGGAAAGAATCGTTCGATCTTTTTGTGTATGAAGCTGTTTGATCTGTTCATTGATGCTGGCTTTTCCTTGTGGATCGAGCATACTTGTTGATTCATCAAACACAATGATTTCCGGTTCAATCGCAAGAATTCCCGCAATCGCAACTCGCTGTTTCTGCCCTCCTGAAAGCTTTGTCGGTTCACTATCCAGATAATCCATCATACCTACTTTTTTGGCTGAAGATTCAATAATAGCCTGCATGTCTTCTTGTGGAACACAATGATTCTCTAATCCAAAAGCGATATCATCGGCAACAGTAGAACCAATGAATTGGTTATCTGGATTTTGAAATACAATACCTACATGATTTCGTAACTCATAAACACTGTCTTCATTCAGTGTTTTTCCTAGTATACGAATTTCGCCACTTTTGGCAGCCAATAATCCAATCAAAAGTTTGGCAATCGTACTTTTACCAGAACCATTATGTCCAATAATGGTTGTATAACTTCCTTTGGGTATAGAAAAAGAAACATTCTTTATAACATCATTTTTCCCATCATAGGAAAATGTCAAATTCATCACTTGGATTGCATCCATTTTGCACGCCTCCCAACTCGTTCATTATAGCGAAAAGTCTAACAGTTTAAAAGAAAAAGAAGGCTATGCCTTCTCTTTTTCTTGCATTTCATGCATCATTTTTTTAAATTCTCGATAAAACAAGATAGCCGTAGTTGCCACAGCTAAAGTATCCGCAATTGGTTCTGCCAAAAAAACCGCAAAGACTTTATCTTGTATAAACAAAGGTAAAATATAAATCAGAGGTATCAACAACAACATTTTTCGTAATACAGCCAAAAATGCACTGATTTTTGAATTACCAAACGCAATAAAACTTTGTTGACAAGATATTTGAATTCCCATCAGGAAAATGGTAGACATATAGATGCGTAAAGCCCAGCTTGTTATTTCTGATAAACTAGGATCGTTGGTAAAGATCGCCACAAATAAACCTGGGAAGAATAATATCATCGCCCATAATAAAGTTGAATATCCTAGACAAGCCATAGTTTGAAGTTGAAAGGCACGTTTGACACGTGTTGAAAGATTGGCTCCATAATTATAACTGATGATTGGTTGTCCACCTTGTGTAATACCTTGTAATGGCAACATGGCAAACTGCATCACACTCGAAAGAATAGTCATTGCCCCTACAGCCAAATCACCACCGTATTTTAAAAGGGATGAATTAAAACAAAGCACTAAAACACTTTCAGTTGCCTGCATCAAAAATGGAGCAACCCCTAAAGCGATACATGGAAGCATGATAGAGGCTTGCAGATGGAAATTTTTTCTTTGTAAGCGAAGAATAGTTCTGGAAGAACATAAAAAGTAAATTGCCCATGCAGCACTAAATGCCTGTGAAAGAATGGTTGCCAAAGCAGCACCTTTAACCCCCATACCAAAGCCAAATATAAAGATTGGATCTAACACAATATTGGTAACAGCTCCAATGCAGACCGTAAACATACTGATCAATGAAAAGCCCTGACAAGATATAAAAGCATTCAAACCGAGTGTTAACTGAACAAAGATCGTACCTATCGCATAAATGCGTATATAGTCCATCGCATATCCTATAGTATTTGTACTGGCTCCAAATAAATAAAGCAATGGTTCTGACCAGAACAACATAATAACGGTTAAAATAATGGCTATAATACATAAAGAAATAAAACTATTCCCCATGATTTGTTCCGCTTTATCGTTTTGTTGCTTACCCATATATATACTGGCTCTAGGAGCGCCTCCCATGCCAAATAAATAAGCAAATGCACTGACGATCATTATAAGAGGAAAACATACTCCTACACCAGTAAGTGCCACACTTCCTATTTCTGGAATATGTCCTATATACATTCGGTCTACCATGTTATATAAAGCATTCACAACTTGTGAAGTGATTGCCGGAATAGCCAAGACCCACAATAAATGTCCTATTGGCTCTTTGGCTAGATTTACTTCTTTTGATAATGTTAATTTCATTAAATCACCCCAAATACTTAAGCATATTAAGTTTATACCTGACAAAAATAAAAGACAAGACTCAATCTTGTCTCTTATGCCAGAAAATCACTTTCTTCATGTTCCTGATCGGATTTGACTGGAACATCAACAACTACTGTATCTTCATCTTCAGGTAATAAGAACGCATCCAATTCTTTCTTACGTTCATTATCTAAATGTAATTTTGCCAATATGGCTGCCAAAGCTGCTGCAACTGCTGTTAATGCCAATAAAACTTTGATCCATTTACTCATTCTTCTTCCTCCTTGCCAAAGCTATACCGTCTCCTACATTATAAAAATCAACTTGGAAATCCGTTAACTCTGTTAAAAAATCATGATATGCACGAATTTTCCGCACCAAGCTTTTCGTATTTCGGTTGTTTGTACGCTCAGGATGTTCAACCAACCCATGAAAATTCATATTGTCTGTAAGTATTATACCATCTTGCGTTAACATTGGAGAAAATTTGTTGAAAAAACGTGTATACTGTGCCTTGGCCGCATCAATGAAAATACAGTCAAAGCTTCCTTCAATATCAACTTCTAATGCATCTCCTTCAATCAATGTAATCTGATTTTCCAAACCAAAATCCTGAATGTTCTTTTTCGCCTGTTCTATCATTTTAGGATCTCGCTCTATTGTGACAACACGAATATTTTTATCCAACAAAGCAATCTGTATAGCTGTTCGCGCAATGGCAGTTCCAATTTCTAAAAAAGAATGACACTGATATTCTAAAAACTTTTCTTTTAAAAACAAAAAGCCTTCTTCCTGAATCACAGGTACACCATTTTCACTGGCATAATTTTTAATGGTTTCTAATTTATTCATATAGAGTCTCCATTATAAAAAAGGAAGTAGATTTCTCTACTTCACAAATTGTACGATTGCCATAGGCGCTGCATCCCCTTTGCGGATACGTGTCTTGATCACGCGTGTATATCCACCGTTACGGTCTGCATAGCTTGGCCCAATTTCATTGAACAGTTTCTGTAATGCCGTTGTTCCTTCGTCATCCACTTCTACATTGCGTACAAACGCTGCAGCTTGTCTTCTGGCATGAAGATCATTTCTTTTTGCCAATGTTACCAACTGATCCATTACAGCACTCAATTCTTTGGCTTTCATTTCTGTTGTTTCGATCTGTCCGCTTTCAATCAATGATGTCGCCATATTTCTCAATAAAGCTTTACGATGATCGGCGGTACGTCCTAATTTACGATTCCACATATGACTTCCTCCTACTCGTTACTAGACTTGAAACTTAATCCAAGTGAATAAATCTTATCTTTTACTTCTTTTAGACTCTTCTTACCTAAATTTCGAACATGAATCATTTCTTCTTCGGTTTTCTGTGTTAATTCTTCAACCGTTGTAATACCAGCACGTTTTAAGCAGTTATATGAACGAACTGATAATTCAAGATCTTCGATCATTTTATGTTGAATAGAATGTGTATCTTCTTCGGTTTCATTTTCAGTTTCATCAATGTGCTCTAATTTTGCTTCGTCGATATCTTTTAAGATGGCAAAATGATCTCGAAGAATCTTAGAACCAATTGATAAAGCTTCAGAAGGCATCAAACGTCCATCTGTATCAATTACCATGGTCAACGTTTCTGTATCATCTGCATTTACATCTACGTTATAGCTTACTTTTTTTACCGGAGAATACAAAGAGTCTGTATAAATAATTCCAAGAGGTTGTCCTTCATTTTGATATAAATGTTTATTTACATCCGCTCTTTTAAAGCCACGGCCTAAACGAGCTTGCATTTCCATATTGAAAGTGGCTCCTTGTGCCAATGTACAGATAACCAAGTCAGGATTTAATACATCAACTCCTGTTGGACATTCAATATCTGCCGCTGTAACAACACAAGGTCCGCTTTTACTAATGCGAAGTGTATAAACATCATTATCGTTTATATCAATTTTTAATAAAAGCTGTTTAATATTCAAAATAATTGTAGCAGCATCCTCTTTTACACCTTCTACACCAGTAAATTCGTGATAGATTCCATCGATACGAATACTAAACACGGATCCACCTGGTAAAGAAGAAAGTAAGACACGGCGCAATGCATTTCCCATTGTAGTACCAAATCGGTTCTGTAGTGGGGTAAAAACAAACTTTCCATGCGTTTTAGATTCTTCTATCGTTTGAATTGTATAGCTTGCCATTGGGACACCTCCTATTGTTCTAATTTCTATCCACGAGGTCGTTTTGGCGGACGACATCCATTGTGTGGAATTGGGGTC
>CABVDD010000039.1 GCA_902497095.1 uncultured Faecalicoccus sp. | reverse complement strand
CCTGCATTTATTTATGTAGAACTTTGCTTTTCTTTGCGCCTTATGCCGATTTTTTATATATAACATGTTTGGGAGTTTGCTTTAACATCCCACAAAACCAAAACCACACATCATCCGCTAACGGGCAAAGTGTCAAGAACTCTTCCTTCTTTATTACAAGAGAATCTAACGAATAAGGCGGATATAAAACAGCACCGACTCCACATGGAAATATCAAATTCTGCCCTAACGTGTCTATTTTATATTGACGCCAAGTTTCGTACCTACAGGCATATCCATCTTTTAAAAAAGGCTTACTACCGTTCAGACAACATATCGCATTAGGAGTTTTACTATTTATTTCAACTAAACGCTTGATTGTATCCCTTGTATAAAGAATATCATCATCTACAGTAATAATACTATCATTAGGATATTTAACTAAACAAGGAATCAACTTTGTATAAGACCTCATATCTTCGCAAAATAAAAACTCAACACCTTTTTTTTTCAAACTTACAAGTTTTTTAGGCAAATTTTCATCATTCCACTTTATCCCATCTAGGCAAAGAATAATACGATCTGGCTTTACAGTTTGCCTCAAAATAGAAACTAATGAATAGTAAACTACCGACTTTTCCACTCTTCTTCCATAAGAGGTCATAGATACAATCAATTTACTATTAATATTGGGATTAGGAGATAAAGATGGGATTACAAACACTTTACAATCTATAAGCCACTTATAAATATAGCCCAAAACTACGTTTTTGAGAACTTTTAAATTACTTAACATTATTAGTAGACATTTAGAGTTGCCGTTTCCACAAATCAAGAATTTTTGCAAATTCAAATTCTTGAGCTTTCAATATCGCATTCTTTCCCATTTTTTTACGAAGTGTTTCCGACTCCATAAGTTTTGACAATTGGAGTTCAAAACTTTCATTATTCAGCTCCTGAATTAAATAGCCATTATAGCCATTCTGCACAATATCACGAGGTCCACTAGGTACGTCATAGGCAATACAAGGAATCCCTGATTCACAAGCTTCTAACAAAACGAGGGAAAATGCTTCAATTCTAGAAGTTGTAACAAAAATAGAAGACTTTATATATTCACTTTGTATATTTTCAACAGGAGCATGAAGTCTTATTCGCCCTTGCATATTATTTTCTTTTATCAAAGCATTTAATCGCTTTTTCTCACCATCATCCTGACCATAAATATCTAACACCCAGTCATCATATTCAGATAAAACTCTTGCACAACTTTTTATCATTAAATCAAACCTTTTCCATTTTTCCAAACGTCCTACAGCTATAAGTCGTTTCATATTACATCGTGATTTAATTTCTGTAGTAAACGGTAAAGGATTGGGAATCTTTATCACATCTGTTGCATATTTCCTATATTGCTCCATATCCATAGAATTAATGCAGACAATTTTAAATTTATAGAGATTTGACAACATTATTTTACGCAAATAAAAAGGAGTTGGATGATAAAAACTTGTATGAATCCAAGCCATTAGTCTTTCATCATCTTTATTCCCAATAATTGATGTCAAAATTATAGCCATAGACGAGCATGCAATAAAACGGCAGATATCGGTTTGATGAAGGAAACACTGTAATTTCCTTAATATGGGAAAGTATTGCAATTTCCTCAAGACACTTAATTTTCTATTTTTAAATCCAAGATTCTCAATGGTAATTCTCTCATCAAACGGATAGAAGCTTTCTGCTTCATAAGGAGTTAAAATTGTTATTGAAAAAGAGTCACATAGTCCATTGGCAATCAAGGAAAGCATTCGCTCCCCTCCTCCAACATTTGACAAATCCCTTGCTGTAAAAAATACTATTTTTTGTTTCATATGACATTTGAAAAACTGACATTTAAAGGAAGAATCTCATTAGCAAAGAAAAAAATAGGACCTATCGAAAAACAGCTAATTTTTCCCTATTCAGATGTAAATAATAAAAAAGAATAATCATCATATGTTCTGGACAATACATAAAAGATAATCCTTTGGCATGAATAACCAATAGATAAGCAAGCACTATGTATTCAAATAAATGTTGTCTAATCTTATATCGCTTACTATAATTAGTCAACATACGCCAAGTAAGTACAACTGAATATATCAAAAAAGCTATACCACCATACAAAATCTGACGCAAATAACCTACATCTATTTTGCCATAATAGGTGCCATCCGGATTCGAAAATCTTCCATCTCCTAACAAATAAGTAAAAAAGCCAATAGAAATCTGCCACATTTCTGCAACTCTATCAGAGCTACTCGTACTGAAAGAACCACTATCTTTATAATTATAAAATATTTGAAATGCATAAGCGAATACAGATTCGTCTATTACTTCTTTTAATGACGATGGCAATGCTAGATACAAAATAGAGATTAATAAAATAGTAAATACGAAAATCTTAAATAATGACTTAAACTTATTTTTTTTAGACGACAAAAACAAATATCCCAATGCTGCAAAAAATCCAATAAAACCTGTTCTTCCCACAAACATATTCGCAGCAAAAAAAACAAAAAAAACACCTATCCATTTAATGTTAGAACTTTCAACATAAAATTTCATTACAAAAATTGAAATTAGTCCAAAACTTGTAGTCAAGCCGTAAAATTGATCTCCAGCAAGAGCTAAACCTCTAAAGGTTCCATAATTTAAATAACGATCTGTTATTTCCGTTACAGACTCAAATTGAAATTGTCTAACAATCTCCAATAAGGAAGGCGACACAAACGCTGCTAATATAACAACTGACTGAATTAAATAAATATAAACTATAAATTCTAATTGATATTCTCTATATTGTCGGGGCAATAATGCCCACAATAAAAAAATATCTACCATGCAAATAAAAAAACGAATTGTTCCGGAAAGCATGGAAAAATCCATTGTCATAAGACAGATTGGTATTAACCAAACAATTATATTATATATAATTGTTGAGTTTAACAGCTTTTGAAATACACTATTTTTCAGCATTGGCAACCTAATCAATGCTGAAGAAACACAAATACAAGAAATCAGCAATAAAATTGTCGCCAAATATCTTGTATTGATACCGTTGATTTGAAAACCAAAATGTAAAAAAAACAACAAGACTATATATAATAATAATAGTATGTGATTTTTCATACCAAATTAGAATTGTAATAGATTGGATTTTTTCCAAATACAAATCTCTTCATATATCGGACAAATGCACCAAATCCCAATTTAAATACATCTGCTGAGAAAACATAATAAAGTAAACTACCTAAACTGTACCTCTCTAAAGATAGATAACATGCTTCAATCACTCTAGGATTGCTGATTTTTTGCTTAATACTCTTAACAGTCCATACTTTTATAGGTGATTCGAACAAATCTTTAATTTCATCTTCAGACAAATACCTTTCAAGATATTTCCGTCTACAAGCCATAACAGATTTTATAGTTTGTAAATTATACGGTTGAGACACTTGTGCATCTGATATACGATACTTAACTAACGCCTCATCCAAGTTGGCAAATTTCCCTAAACTAATCATATTAATCCACATACAATAATCCTCTGCATTTTTATAGTCATAATCATATTGCAACTTATTCTTTACTATTATGTCCTTTCTCATCATCACAGTAGGATGAGCAAAACAAGTTGAAAAAGCGAGCATTTCTTTTAGGATTTTATCTTTAGTAGGAAATGACAATTTAACATATTTATTACTCTTTGTGCCAAAATACTCTATTTGAGCACCACATATAATAACTTCAGGATGTGAATCCAAATATGCCACCTGCTTTTCCAAACGTGTAGACATACATATATCATCCGCATCCATTCGAGCAATATATTTACATTGAGCTATAGAGAGCCCTCTATTTAAAGTATAAATCAGCCCTCTATTTTTATTATTCTTTAAATACTTAATTCTATCATCTTTAAATGATAAAATTATTTCTTCTGTTTTATCTACGGAACCATCATTAATAATATAAAGTTCCCAATCTTTATAGGTTTGATTAATAATACTCTGAATCGTTTCTGAAATTGTCGATTCAGCATTATACACAGGTAGCAAAATTGAAACTATTGCCATTATTCAATTATGTAAATCATTTTTCAGCCCAACAAGTTTATATCTTACATCAAAAATGTAGTAACAAAAAATAATAAGATTACATCAAAAACTGATTTGGGGAATTTTCAACAATCCTATAGCTATCTTAAAACTTTTATTTATAACTATCTCTTAAAACTTTTCAAAATATTTTTTGCAAAATCTACTGAATCTTTGAATTCTGGAAAGAATCTATACATAATCAGAAGTAAGATCGGAGATAAAAATAGTGTAATAATACCTACACTCAATAATCGTATCCACAGAATTTCTAGGGAAAAGCTACAAACAAAATCCGTTACATAGCAAGCAACAGCAATCATAACTAAATATCCAACTTGCTTCATAACAAACGTCATAAAACTTTTGCCTTTAAAATAATAATGAAACACAATCCAACCTCCATAACCATGACCTATTAAAATAATGGTAATAATGGTAGCTAACAGAATACCATTTACTCCCCAAAAGTAACCAAGAACAAAATTCAATATCAAATTAGCAATGGCCTCTATCAAAACTCTATATCTTCCATACCACCAAAGACCCGCAGCATCTTTATATAGTGCTACAACGTCAGCAAGACTCAATAATGTGAAGTATAAACAGACAAGTACAACAGACACTTGAGAAAACATCATATTTGGTCCCATCCATAGCTCCATAAAAGGCTGAAACATACAATAAAGAAAGCATGTTGCCCATCCACAAATAAACATGTTGAGTAAATACATGCAATTGAAATCTCGGAAATTCTTATCTACACTCTCACTAGCAACACTATTGCCGACCGTTGCTCGTATAGAATCTGGAATTTGATAAAGGATATTGTGAATAGATATCATAATATAGTAGTAATTACTATATATGGCTATCATATTCAAACCCAGAAACATCGATATCACTATACTGTCAAGTGAGTTACGCGATGTCGAACAGACTTTTTGAAGTGCAATACCTTTGGTGTGCTGAATAATAACTTTTTTGTCTTCTGCCGAGATTCTACCATCAGCCTCAATATAAGGGAAATGTATTTGTGCTTTTTTTCCGATTATGATGTTTTCGGTAATTGTAGAAAAAATAAATACTGCAACATAAATATAGTAGTCCTTCAAAAGCAGTAAGACCATAATCTGAACCGTATAAACACAGATATTCAGTACAGTATTTACATTGCTAATAACATCACTTCGCTGATAGGCTATAAGAAGAGCCTTTTTGTGAGCAAAAATAAAATAACTGATAGATGCATTACTCAAATACATAATGTACAGAATATACAAATTCATGCTGGCAGGCACATCCCCTTTGATGATGGTATGTATGAAAGGCAAGAAGCAAAGACCAATAGCTAAAATAGCAACACCAATATAGGCATAGATTTTTTTATAGACAGCCAAAAGAGCTTTAATCTTCAGCATATCTTTTTCAGCCACAGGTTTATACATGCTATAAACCAAAGCGCTACCAATACCAAGTTCAGAAAGATTAAGCACCATCAAGATTGATGAGAATAAACTTCCCAATCCAAGGTACTCACTTCCCAACACATATACTATAACAGTACGCGTGACAAATGGAAGAAAAATCAATACAATCTTATTGATAAATCCTGCAAAAATGTTTCTTATTCCATTTTTAATTCTTGAATCCATCTATAGATACATTTTTCAGAACAAACCATTTCCACCTGTCATATAGATAGTATCACCCATTATCATACTGCCGCAGTTACTACACATAAAAACAGCAAGATTTGCTACTTCTTTAGGATCAATATACCGTCCACAAGGTTGGCTTTCACAATTCATATTCGTTTCGTTTTCTACAACCATCATTGAGGTGAAAGTTTTACCAGGTGCGATTGCGTTAACCGTGATTCCGTAAGGAGCAAGTTGCTCAGCTAATCCTACAGTAAATCCTCGGATGGCCCATTTCGATAGCTGATATGCATTAAAAGCCGGTTTAAGTGCCGAAGAAGATGATATATTAAGGATATTCCCTTTTACGCCGTTTTCTATCATATACTTTGATACAGAACGACTTAAAAAATATACGCCCTTTACATTTATCTCCATAATCTTATCGTACTCTTTTTCGGACAAATCATAAAAACTGCACTTTTGAGTTACTCCTGCACTATTAACCAATATGCTAATTTTCATACCGGGGAATAAAGAGGCGGCTTTCTCAATAGACGCATTCATTTCTGCAGGCTTTGCTACGTCCATAATTATTCCTCTTAGATTTTCATGTTGTAAAGAGTCCAACGCTTTGTTAAGTTTAGTTTCCGACGACCCGGAAATTACAACCTTTGCTCCTGTTTTTAAAAATGCCCTAGCTATTTCAAGTCCTATACCGCTGGTTCCTCCGCTTACCAAAGCAAGCCTGCCCTCCAACAGTTTATTGTTGTACACTATTGAAGGTACAGCAAACTTTTCCTTTCTAACTAATAAGCAAAACAGCCTTTTTACGATTCTTCTTATAAAATTATTCATTACAATCTTAAATTACTAATTTTGTTTGTCAAATCATCTCCTAAAATTTTTCTGCCTATTCGTTTAGCATGTTTTACAATTTCCATAGTAACATCAATCTTAAGATTGCAAATTATTCGAAGTGACTCACTCTCGTCATTAGTATCTGTAAACACCTCCAACACAATTGACTCCTCAATTTCCTTTTTAGTAAATTGAGGAATAATTTGTAGCAATTCCTCCTTATTAGAAGCAGAGAAATACCTAAATCCAAGGTCTTGTGCGAAATGCATCAACAAACTTTGCGACTGGTCTCCATTATGACCAGCAGCTGCAATATAAGTATCTGCAAATTCTCCAAAACTTCCACCTGCCGAATATGGATTGCGAAACTGCTGTCCACGTCCGTTGTTCACTACTATCAAGCGAATATTATTTCCGATGTGACGGTTTCCCAAAGCATTCATATCATAGAAAAAAGCCAAGTCTCCAACCACTCCATAGTACACCTTGTTTGGATAAGCCAATGATGCCCCAACCAAACTGGAAACACAACCATCAATACCAAACCCACCAGTATTGCTATAACCTAACAAATATTTTGGACCTTGTGTGAAATTCCATGTTCTCAAACTATTCTGAATACCATAGTGAATAATGGAATTATCAGGAATATGTTTCAAAATCTGCCGACCTACCCAAACATTTGAAAAAGGGAGCTCGGGAATACGGCTTTCCAACTCTTCACGAATTTGTTTCCATTCTTCTATAAAAGTATTCACAGAACAGCCATTACGGTTTGTGTAATGTTCAAAGAACTCATATTCATTCATTTGAAACACATGCGTCATTCCGCCAAACGAGTCACGAATTTCACCATCAATATTTACTCTCCAAACCTCTTTGGGGCTAAGGTTTTCATAATCTGTTCCATGTATGTTTCCAATATATACCATTAAGTCCAAATTACTGCACGCTGGTCTATATTGCTTTTGGCAAGTTATAAGATTATGAAACACTTCATAGTCTCCGTGATAGTTTGATAAATGATCACATAATACCACTGCATTATTAAGTCTGCAAAACTTTTCAACTGCATTAAGAAGCTCCTCCGTCCATACAGAATGAGCACCAACAAAAATACCAATCTTACCTTTAGGTAAAGTAGGGAATGAATCAAACTTTGAAATTCGTTGAATTACTCGAACCTTAGGCAACTCTTTCGTCGTATATTTACCAGTGTAGCCGTTGGTAAGATTAATATGAACAGGACCTCCACCATCTTTTGAAAGTTCAAGGATTGCCTTATTAATCAATGTAGTGTAGCGATCTTCTTCCTGCTTGTTATGGAGAGTAGGAAGATGCAGGCTGTATCTAACGATATCCTTAGGTTGCACACTTCTATCGATCTGCTGAGGCGAATTCTGACCGACCCAAGCAATATCACGGCACGATGTTACTGCCAAAATCGGTAATTTGCGATAGTAAGCTTCAGTGAGTGCTGGCATATAGTTACGAGAGGCAGTAGCACCTGTGCAACTAATCACAACAGGTTCCTTACTTTCTTCTGCTAAACCACAAGCAATATATGCTGCGGAACGTTCATCTACAGACGAGTAAATTTCGAAATAAGAATCCTGTTGAGCACTTGCTACAAATGTAATATTTGCGACTCCAGGGCTGGCTACAATCTTTTTAATGCCATGTGCCTTAAGAAGAGCCAATAAAATCTGTACATTCTTATCGTCTGAATAAAACTTTTGCATAATTATATTTATCTGTTATTGTCAAACTTATACGCACTCCCATTTTGGCTATCACCAACATTTAGAAAATATCATATTTCCAAATCATAAATGCGCTATTTTTTTTAATTTGTGTAATATGTAGAACGGTCTGTAATACTTCGCAAAAACATGTTTATCTTGTATCTGCAAATCTTCTAGGAGCTTGCTGTAGAATAAAGGTTGTCTTCCATTTTGAAGTATTGTATATTGCAGATTTTTGCACCTGTAACATTTAGGAACAAGTGAGAACTGACATGTTATCATAAATTCTCTATACTTTTTGCATCGAACAGTTAAGAGATAATGATTGAATAAATCTGTATGTATTCCTTTACAAGGAGTAGAAATATCACATAATTCCATTCTGTTTTCTGAATATCCTGGCAATCTATCCAACGCAGAAGCTAAGTAAGCTAAAGATTCCCCTCTTTGCTTGTTTAGGATAGTATCTACTTTAGAATAATCAATATGTTGATTAAAGGAATCAACACCTCTGTAAATGCCTCCTGTTATCTGCAACCGCTCAAACAAATCGGTGATTCGCTTATATTGAGTGTTTCCGTTTCCACCTAACTGTTTTTGAAAAGTTATCAACTGTCGATGGAAAATAATCGATAGTACTGCCACATGGAAAGAGTCTGTAAAAACAAACTCTGCATTATGTATGCAAAAAAGCATCTGTTCAGGAGTCAGTTCATCAGTATTTGCAAATGAAGTATCCTCTGTTTGAGTACAATGCAAAACTATAGGCTTCAATCTTTTTGCATTGGCTGCTTCAATAGATATCTTAATGTTTTTCTGATTATTTGCCAGAAAAAAAATCAGAGCATACTTACCTTCTGTGACAAATGGTTCTTCTAACTTCTGCCAATGTTCAGAATCAAGCATTATAACTGGATCAAACACATTGTACACATCTTTTCTTCCTATAAGGTTACGTACAATTTCGCATCCTGTTCTTTCTCGAATAGAAAGACTTGCAAAACGACTAATTTGATACGCCATCTGTCTAGCTACTTCTCGATCTGCAATCTTAGATACACCGAGACTTGGAGCATAAGAAATCAGCTTGCGTGCATTGATTACAAAGTCTAGAAAGAAACGCCCATCATACCAATTTGGTCCCCAAATCTGGTCACTACCACACACAAATCCATCATACAAATTATTAAGTTCTGCAAAATCCTGATTGTAATGGCACTCTTTGGTATAAGCAAATTTATTTGTATAGAAAGAGCCAAAAGTTTCTTTCCTAAATTCAAACACTCGCCTTTTCTTTTGAAAAATATTTCTACATAGAGATATAAATTTTGATGAAATGACAGCAGAAATATCAGGTACATTCATAGGTGCGCTATTCAGCCTATGATAGTCAATCAAATCCACCTTATAGCCTTGTTGTTCTATAAGCGTTTTCAAAGCATAAGCCTGATATGCTGTTCCATAGTTCTCAGCATGGTGCCAAGTCATTAATGCGATTTTTTTCATTTATGATAGTCAGGTAAACTAACGTCCAAATATAATTTTATGAAGGGTGTGACATTCTTTTATTAAATTTCCAAATAACAAGGACAATAATATTATCAGAGCTGTAGGTATCGTTATAATAATAATATCAAGTACAAGACTATTATCGTTAGTAAACGATTGTACAAACCAAAGTGGTGTATTGATTATTAAAAAATAATGGAACACATAAATATATAATGAATTCCTACCTAAATAACCTAATGTGTTTGTTACAACATTGTGAGTATCCTCCAATCGATACATAATTGCTATGCACAAGTATAGATAAGATAGACTTAATAAAAAGCCGTATCCTGCAATGTTCAATCCCGTTCTGACAAGAATCATTTTACAAAATACTACAATTAGTGCTGCCGTAAGAAACAGCTCTGATTCAAACAATTTGTCTGTATAATCACACTTCTTCACAATCGTTGCTACAGCAAAGTATGGATAGTATGTACATAAATGGCCTATGCCAACAATCCCTCCTATTGCTGTATTTCCCCATAGTTCATTAATACTATAAAGACAAAGATATGTGAAAATTGTCAAAAGCACATCGAATGTTAGTTTATTGCCTTTTTTCTCGTGTTGCACTAAAAGTTTTAAGCTATGTAGTATAAACAATTCAAAAAGAGTAAGAAGAAACCAATAACCGCTTTTCATTGAACTGGTCAATAAAGTTTCAATTCCTTTTCCATTTGCAATTGTCAATGCGCCTCCAATTATTAAGAATGGAACAAGTAGCTGCCTAAACTTCTTGTATGAAAATGACATAACTTCTTTAAAATTTTGAGATTGGTTTGAAACCAAAATTCCACTCAAAAAGATAAACAGTGGCATATGAAATGATTGCAAGAGAATGAAGATGGGGTGAGTATATGCCATACTATTGTTTTTACCACAAATACAATGATAAACTACATGTCCTATAACAACAAAAATAATAGCTATACCCTTGCTATTATCTATGAATGCCAAACGGGGAGGCTATCTCTCCTAAATTCGTTGTACTCTTAAACTTCATACCTGACTTTATTAACAATCAACTATTTTGTTAAATATTTGACTATATTTGAAGATCTTAGAAATTGCGCATGCAAATCCATTAGTTCTTGTTGCACTTATAAAAACTGCTATCAGCTCTCCAGATTTTTTACTGACAATTTTTCTACATAGAGATATAAATTTTGATGAAACGATAGCAGAAATATTAGGCACATTCATAGGCGCGCCATTCAGCCTATGATAGTCAATCAAATCCATCTTGTAGCCTTGTTGTTCTATAAGCGTTTTCAAGGCATAAGCCCGATATGCTGTTCCATAGTTCTCAGCATGGTGCCAAGTCATTAATGCGATTTTTTCATTTACAAATTATCTACGAAGTACTGAAAAAGTTTTCTTCAATGCAGTCAACAAGCCATCTTTAAACAAATAATTGATGAAAGCATCAACGTACAAGCCTAGTTTTTCTCCCAATATCTTCACCAGTCTTCTACGCCTAATTAATTCAGCTTTTACATCATCTGACAACCAAGAGGCATCAGCATAATGAATACAGAAAAGTTCTGGATACTTTGTAATCTTGCCCGTATTGGCATCTGTAGAATAAAAGTATTGTTTAGGATAAATAGCAGTTCCATCTGCCAGCTCTTGATACTGATAATTCTCAATTAAACCATACTTCTCTTTCAAGATCCTTAATGCCGGAACGTCCAAAGGAGTTGTATCGTATGTTCCATCTAGCTTTATGAAAGAACGCTTGTGATAATCATCAAGCATATCCGCAATAAAGTCCGTTTTAGCTTCGGAACCAAAAACAGGCAAAGTCAAACCGTCTGTAGCAAAGCCAAAGAATGCTTTATGCTTTCGCAGAGGTTCAAAAGACCGCACCATTTCCATATCCGTATCAAGATAAATGCCACCCTCATTATATAATACATAAAATCTAACATAATCTGCAACAAAAGCCCATTTTTTCTGCAAATATGCTTCTGCTACATATCTACAAGAATTAATATCAAAATTATGTTCATTCCACTCTTTTATTGCATATTCGGGACAAAATTTTTTCCAAGACTCTATATATTTTTTTGTGCTTTCAGGTAATGGATTTTCCCCAAACCACATATAATGAATAATTTTAGGTATCATTTTTCATAGTTTTTTTAACATAATAATCTTGACGTTCTCTTATCTGATATATTTGAGTATAAAACTCTGTAAATCTATTTTCAATAGGGAGATACGACATATAATCTTCAAATAGAATAGACAAATATTCGTCATAACCTGAAGGTATTGGAAATAATTCGCCATTAATTTCGATATCAATACTCTTCTCAAAAATTCTTGATGGATATACTTCAAATTCTTTATCTCCCCAATTAGCCTCAAAGCAA
Source organism: uncultured Faecalicoccus sp. (assembly GCA_902497095.1). Lineage (GTDB taxonomy): Bacteria > Bacillota_I > Bacilli_A > Erysipelotrichales > Erysipelotrichaceae > Faecalicoccus. Next base: position 4,935 of record CABVDD010000039.1, on the reverse strand, counting down.
TATGACATAAAATAAGAACTTTTCAAAATATCACAATAATTGAATATTTGCGCTTCCTTATACACAATGTACCTCTCTGGTATTACCTTATATTGCAATCTATATAATTTTAATAAACTCCTTTTTATTTTTGAGCAACTGAAATCACCATTTGTATGTTGATGTGCATATTTTTGAATTCTAAAATTAGACCATTTTCTTGCTAATTTCAATAATGGTACTCGTTTTTCTTTCGTTTCAGGACAGCCTACAAGAAAAAAGACATCCACATGAATTGACATATATGTATATCCTTTCTTACAAATACGTAAACATTCTGCGGGATAATTCGGCATAATATCAGTATATACATAATAATAATTTTCTGATAGATTAGTCTTCAAAATCTGAAGCAAACGATCTCTATCTGATATTTTAATATGTATATCTACATCATAATCCCAAGGTATTGCCCCACGATCGCGAATAGCTCCCAACAATGTCCCATAAGCAAGATAATATGTTAATCCATTTTCACGAAACAATCTATTTATATAAGATAAAATATCCCATGTTTCGCTCTGATATTCAAAGAATTCATTATATATATCACTTATATATTTTTTCACTTCTACCAGAAACTCTTTTTTATCCATTATATAGTAAATTAAAGAGTTTTAAGAATGCTTATCAGTTTTAAATTATCCTCTCTTCCACGAATAGCCAAACGGACTAAATTACGTCCATTCATATTATTTTTCCGTCCGCAATCACTAACAATAACGTCATGCTCAATTAATTTTTGAACTAACTCTGTAGAGGTATATTTATCTATCACTTCACACAAAAAATAATTAGCTTGTGACGGGACAACATATAAGTAAGGAATTTTACATAATTCATAATAAAAGGACTCGCGTTCTACAACAAAATTCCGACAAGCCTTAATATAATCCTTCTCGTATTTACCAAAAATCTGCAAATAAAATTCAGCAAAAGAATTGATATTCCAAATAGGAACCTCTTTCTTCATACGTGCAATCAATTCTGTATTGGAAGTAGCAAATACTCCCAAACGTAGTCCAGGTACCCCATAAGATTTACTAATAGATTTCATCACCATCATATGAGGATTAGCCTCTAGTATTTCATTTGAGAGCAAGCTATTACTCACACCATCTGTAGTAAAATCAACAAAGCTTTCATCTACAATCAAATGAGTTTCTTGTTCTTTACACCATTGAGCTAAACGGAGAATATCAGACTTAGAAATAAAATTACCTGATGGATTATCTGGATTTATCAACAATAATAGTGCAATATGCTTATCTGCATAAAAAGCCATCAAGTCATCCGCTGTATAAGCAAAATCTTTGTTCTGTGGGACATAACCTACAATTTGTTCTGATTTCAATCTATTAGGATATTCATCAAATGTTGGATAAATGATTCCCACTTTATCGCTCACATAATCTTCCATTATAATCTTAATGAGTTCTGCCGCACCATTACCTAATACTATATAATCCTGTTTAATACCAAAATATTTACCTGCTAACAATGAGTTTACATACATTCCTGATGGATATCCAGCTAGTAAAACATCAAAGTTGGCTCGTAATTCATCCTTCATACGTTTAGTTGGGAAAAAAGGATTCACTAAATAACAATAGTCTAATAGTTGTGGAAAACGCCAAAATCCGCCATACCTTTTATGATACTTTTCATATTTCATTTTCTTCTCAGAAAAAATAACAGAAGCAATATCCAAGTCCTGCACATCATCTATCTCATACCACTTTTGTCCATTCAACGTCAAAGCCTTAAAATTACAATTATCTAATAGCGTAACAACACGCAGCACTTGTTCATAATATTCATTATTACCCAGTGACTTAGTGTAAGCTTCCAAAAATGGCACATAAGTATTAATAGAAAAATCTCTACTAAACTTATAAATATTCACAGTTTTATAATAGCTATCTATATGTTCATATTTGAATGCTTCCTTGGGTACAAAATTCACTATATTGTTCTCTTCATCAATATGAACCATTGTTCCATCCATCCAAGCCTCGTACTTATCAACTAAGGCAACATTAGGATTAGAATCATCAAGAATCATTGAAAATAGCGAATCATCAAAAATAAGATCACTTTCAATCAAAAGAGTATCATCTTCCACCAACTTTCGTTTAGCCAAAGCTAATGAATAAATATTATTAGTCTGCTGATAAATTGGATTATTTATATACTCTATTTTCAATTTTGTATCGTATCGTTTACCGATATATTCTTGCAATTTTTCCCCCTCGTATCCTACAACAATTACCACACGAGCCAAATTAACTGAACATAATTGCGTAAGTAAACGATCAATCAATGAAATTCCATTCACTGTCACCATACATTTTGTATTACCTTTGGTAAGTTCCCCCAATCGCTTACCCATACCAGCTGCTAAAATAATTGCTTGCATAGTCAAATTTTCAAATTATATTATAATTCTTTTAGAGAATAGATTAGTAAACAGTCAACACTCACTTTAGAGCATCTACCTTTGAAAGAGCACATAAATGTGCCCTAAGCCGAGTTTTGTAATTAATTAGTTTGAATTTAACATTGGCTTGTAGCCAAAGGATTTTGCCAGGAACCATGTTAACATAGTCCCTGCAACCGTTAAAGATATTTTTGAAAAAAATTTCGATGTAGTTCCAATAACCCCCACTTGGGATTTTTACCCGGTTCCGCATAATGAACTATCTCGTAACGCTCCTCTACAAGAAGGGTACGTAAGCTAACTTCTTGAGATTAATTATGACCGATCGAATCAAGACGAAGCGTATCATCATAATCATCTTTCTCTTTTTGTCAATCAGAATCACTTTTGTCACCCTTAGTTTTTACCTTTTGTCGTCTATCACCAAAACGCTCTTGATTGGCGTAATCAAGCTTCTTGAAGAGACTTTATCACGTTCTGCCGATTTGCGGAGCTTACGTTCTTCAGAAGATAGCTTAAATTCGCAGCGAAGGTAATAATTTCAGTTTTGAACCTTTTTTTGAGTACTTACAAAAGTTCTAGAATCCGATATTTATCCTCCTCACACATATCTCAAATTTTTCTGAACAGATTGCAGCAAATAAGTGCCATCTAACTGTTTACACTTTCGTAACAAATCTACACTGCAACCCAGCATAGTTTCCAGTTCCGATTTCAAACGGCCTAAAGTAAAAAGCCCCATAGGATCCGCTTCAAAATAAACATCAATCTCACTTGTTTCTTTTTGTTCGCTACGAGCAACAGAACCAAATATTCCCAGCCGCATAATATGATACTGCATCAAATAAGCCTTACCGTTACGCAATATATGCAAATATTCCTCCGTTGTCTTCATAATTATAAACTTTTTAATGAGACAAATGTAACTAATTCAACGCAAACAACATATATTCTTCCAATTTTTATTCCTCAACTTCCTCAAACGGATACGGATTCTCCTCAATATTCCTTAACTCCTTCACCGCCTCTACCTGTTCCGTAATCATAGCCTCCTTATCCCAACTATCTACAATAGTATGAGCCTCCTGAAGCAAAGACTCTTCATAAACCTCGCCATACGTATAAGCCAACAAGCGGACTTTGAGCAAAGAAGCCGGAAGCCGACCCAAAAGCTCACAAGCACGATTCAAGGCAATCTGTTTCTTTTGCTCCTTATCACCATTATCATAAATAGTAGCATTATACCCCATCAAGAGAGCCAAACATACATTAGCCTCCTCTTCGGTACCAGAACCTTGAACGGGGAAAAGGGAATCGGACAGAACAAGCACTTCCTTGTTCAATCGACAGAACGTATCGGAATAGACGGGAGTACCGTCCATGCCAAAACACATCAGCTCATGAGCAATACGCTGCAGCTCAAGAGCACGGGAAAGTAAAGAATTCATCTTCTTATTTGATTTTATATTTATAGACAGATGGAGGGAACCTCCTACAAGCTCAGGACGACAAAGACCTATTTATCTTTTATGATTTTCAAGTAGGATTTGGGGACTTTGATACTTGCAGTCAAAAGGTCCTTAATACGGATGACGACGTATGTTTTATTGGCTTCGATGGCAACCTCACCTTCAATACCGCTGAGTTCGCCTTTGATAACTTTTACTTTATGCCCAACAGTAAGAATTTCGCTATCAAGGCTGACACCGTCAGGATTCAGATCCATTACGAACATAAAGTCCTCCATTTGCTTATCCGGTACCACTAGCATGGAATGCGTAGAAAAGTCCTTCATATAAAAAAGGGGGACATTATAGATGTTGGATATATCGCAGGCTGTCTGCTTGGTGGAATGAACAAATACCAGATTGCGGATTACCGGAACTTCACTGCGTTTACGACGATACTTCAATTGAGAAATGACAAAACGCGTAGGGAGATAATAGTCAAGATCTAAATCCTCTTCCGATTTAAGTCGGTCCAGAGATTTCCGGACTGTAAATTCCTGCTTGTCACGGGTGCGGGCTGCAAACCAATATTTCTGTTGTTCAGTCACTTAGAAATTTTCTTTCGAATGAATCAGCTCAGTTCCGGGTGCGCTTCGCGGTTTGAACGAGACATTTTCCCACTCAAACCGTATTGTACACTTTTGCAATAATAATAAGCTATTAAAGAAGATATTAGACTCATAGAAGTGTCCAATAAACGTTCGTTTAATAAACGTCTATTTTTAAGAAAATAAGTAGAGGTATAAAAGTTAAAAAGGAACAGAACTTTAAGATGTTAAATATTAGACGTACAATGCTGCAATTCAATATATTAATATAAAACAAAAATCACTTTGGGAATATTTTTATTAAACATTTTGTTAGTTCAAAAAATACGGCTTATCTTTGCGTCCATTAAACGAACGTTTAAAAAACACCTCATCATTTCCAATATATCATTCTACATTC
>CABVDD010000038.1 GCA_902497095.1 uncultured Faecalicoccus sp. | reverse complement strand
TTTGATATCATCTAAATGTTTCTTTTCTATTTTCATCTCTTTTTCTCCTTGTTTTGTTATAAAAATAAGGAGCCTGGCATGAGGCTCCTTTTAATCTCTTATCCAATTTCGATTTCAATATCTTCTTTTAATTCCTGATCTTCTGTCACATCTTCTTCAGTTTTAGGATGTGCTGGTTTTAGAACAGATACAATAACTGCCGTAACCATGGCACCAATCAGCCAAGCAGCAATCCAAAGCAATGGATTACTAGTCAAAGGAATCGCAAAGATACCTCCATGTAAAACTGGTACAGTAACGCCCCATGTCAGAATTAAACCATGCGCTATTCCTGATCCAATTGTAACCGCCGGAATAACACGTTTTGGATCGTTAAAGGCAAATGGCAAAGCTCCCTCAGTTACCTGACATAAAGACATGGCAATTGCAACTTTTGCATCCTCTCTTTCTTGTTCTGTATATTTCTTTGGAGTAAGAACTAAAGCAGAAATAGCCATTCCAAGAGGTGGAGCCATTGCAGCCGCATTTTTTCCAGCCGCAGGTCCATAAACACCAGCAGCGGCAAATGCAGTAACAATAGAGAAACAAATTTTATTTACTGGACCACCCATATCGAATCCAGTCATACAACCCATGATAAATCCTAAAGCGAATTTAGACATTCCACTCATGCTCATGAATAAATCTACCAAATAAGATGTTAAAGCAGCCAAAGGTGGACCTACTACAAACATGATTATTAACGTTGCCATAATTCCAGATAATACTGGATAAATTACAATTGGATACATAGATTTGAGTGCCTTTGTCTGTGGGAAAACATGTTGCATCCAAATGACCATAATTCCAATTAAGAAGCCACATACTACAGCTCCTAAGAAACTTGCGTTAACTTGAGTTGATAGATATCCGGCGATTACCCCTGGGGCAATACCTGGTTTTCCACAAATTGAATATGCAACTCCGGCGCAAAGTACAGCCATCATTAAGGCTGAACCTGCATTACCAGCTTGTAAGAAAACATATCCAATCGTACCTACTGTTTCTACATCTCCAAACAATCGTGCAATCGCATTACAGAATCCCATAATTACAATAACTGGGATCATATAAGAGATACCTGTCATGCAGTGTTGTTTGAAATGTTTAAATACATCTGCGTACATAATTTTTCTCCTTATTAATTATTTTTTTAGTTTTTGTTCAATTTGTTTTAACAAGTGTTCCGGTGATTTAATAGCTACAGATACAGGAACTTTAACAACCGGTTTACCATGGAAACGTTCTGTTCCAGAAACCGCAACATCTGTTGCCAAGATGACACAATCTGCATTTTTAACATCTTCTTCAGTTAATGGATATTCAATTCCACCGCTGCCTTGTGTCTCAATTTTAACGTTCCACCCCAATTTTTTTCCGGTTTCAATCAATTTTTCTCTTGCCATATAGGTATGAGCAATTCCACATGTACAAGAAGTAATCCCAATAATATTCATGCTTTTTTCCTCCTTTCCTTATTGGTTTACACGCTCATCAAAATATGATTTAAATAGATCGAAGAATTCCTGCTTATTCTTACAATCCATTAGCGAGTCAATATGTTCTTTGTATGCCAAAACCGCAGCTAACTGCGCTAACATACGCAAGTGTGTATTTTGAAGATTATCATTAGGCATAGCTAACAAGAATACCAAACGTACTGGCTGATCATCTAAACTTTCCCATTCAATTGGAACTTTTGTTTTACCAATAGCTACACTAGCCTTTGAAACATAATTGGTTAGCCCATGTGGTATCGCAATGGCATTTCCCATGCCTGTTTCACCAATACTTTCACGTTCATAAACTGCATCAATGAAACCATTTAAATCCTTAATATTTCCTTTTTTGTCTAACATTCCAGCTAAAGCACGAATTGCCTCATCTTTGTTGTTGACATCCATTTCCAGATCAATCAGATCTACATCCAATACTTCTAATAAATTCATAAAATCCTTTCTAGAGTCTTATCTTATTTGTGACTCTCTCTGATCAATATTTCATAAATAGACTTTTCATCTTCACATTTAGAAATTTCATCAATAACTTTTTTATCTACGAGCATTTTGTATAGCCAGCTCATTTTCATTACATCTTTAGCATCTTTCTTTTCAATCGCCAATACGACAATAAAATCAACATATTCTTTATTCCATAAAATCGGAACTTTACATTTACAAAATGCAAACTGTGTTTTTAACACATGTTCATGAAATCCATGTGTTAACACGATCCCGTTTCCTACTTCTGTAGAGCCCATCATTTCTCTTTTCAGAACACCATCCAAAAAGGAAGATGTAACATAACCACACATATAAAGACGATCTGATAAATTTTTCAAAATCGTATATTTATCTGTTTTATACCTTTCATATAAAATAGTCTGATAAGAAAAATTATTCTGTGGACTCATTTCATAATTTTGAATCAGTTTTTGTATACGTTGCACATCTACATCCATCAATAAAGGATTTATTTTTAAACTTGGTTTATCCGTCTGAAATGCATTCGATGTGTACAATACAAGATCCGCTTGATTTAATCGTTCTGTATCATCATATGAAGCATTGATGAATTGCACATCTGGAAAATTTTCTTGTAGCTTTATTTTTAGCAAAGCCGACACTCCTACACCCAAAGGACATACTATAGCTACTGTGACCTGACGATTTTTGCTTTCCACAACTACAGATATGTGAATGGCGATAAAAGCAATTTCTTCTTCTCCAGCTGTAACATTTAAATATTTTTTAAAACTTGAATTTATAATTGATGCGATTGAAAAAGAACTTGTATAGTTCATTTTGATTTCATTTAACAATGGGTTATACAAATTCAATCCATATTTCAATCGATAAATCGTAGGTAATAGATGATAGAATAAAGATTGTTTAAAGTTCGCACTTTCATCAAAGCCCAATGGAATTATTTTCTCAATGTTCCCTATAAATTCTGTTGCGATCTTTTGTGCCAGATCTTTTAAATCATCGAACATCGGATTTGTGATAAAGTCACTTCTTTCCAATAACATGCCCGTGACATGCATCAAGAGATAATATGTTTCATCTTCTGGAATCTTTTCATGAAGCAAATCTTCTAAAGATGCGATTAATTCGGTGACTTCTGTATTCTTCCAATTATTAAATTGTTTTAAGTCAAATTCATGATCTGTCAAATAATTCTTTTTCTGACGAATTCGTATCAACATGATCAAAATGTGAAATGACAAGTTTTTTATGTTTACCTCATTGAGGTTGATCTTATTTTCCTGGTTCCATTGCCTAACAATAGCAGCAATCTGTTCTTCATCTTCTGAAGCATACTTACATACGACAGACATAAACGGAACTTTTTTTCGATTCAATTGTGCTGCCAAACTTGAAATCGCATTTCGAATATCTTTTTCATCACCTTCTACATATAAACCTTGATTCTCTTTTCTTGATAACTTAAGGTGATGCCCTTCTAACCATTTGTTAACTTCTTGAAGATCTTTATCAATTGTAGAACGGCTAACATAGAAACTTTCCGCAAAATATTGAGGATAAACCCGACTATTGCTTAAAAGGATCTGTGCTAAAATACTTCCAATTCGATATTCTTTCGAATAGGATTCTGCTGGTAAGGGTTCGGTATTAAAACTTAGGAACAAAGCGTTTTTATCCGCCATATTTCCTTCAATCCAAATACCAACATGTGGTTTTTTCATAAGTCTGCATCCATGTGCTGATACAACCGACTCAATCTGTACCAGGTCTGAGCGAATGGTCCTCGAAGTAACATTTAATTGTTTCGATATTTCATTTGTAGTCAATGGTTCCTTTGACGAAAGCAATAACTCAATGATTTTCTGTCTTCGATCGTTCATTCTTACCTCATCTTCCCTGGCAATGGGACGGATACACGTAATGGATCTTTAAATGAATACCGGCTTCCAGAATACTTTAAAGATTCTTTTTTCTCATAAGCATGTAATATTTGTACCAATGTTCCATATTTATACAAATAATATCCAAGTAAAACAGCTAAAATTCCTAAACTGATTAAAGCGATTATTGCCTGATTAAATGCACAACAAAGAATGCCGGTTATCCCAATTATTCGAATGGCATAGGTCATACCTGTATTCCAAACAACATGCAGTTTCTTATGTTTCACATCTTTTTCAATCTTGTAAAACCACATTATTACTCTCCTTACTATTTTGCTTGTGCTTTATGTCCTCCTACTTCATCTCGTAAGGAAGCCACAACTTTAGCAGCAAACGAATCATCTTGTTTTGAACGAAGTCTCATCATCAAAGATAATGAAATTACTGGAACTGGTACCCCTAAATCACATGCTGATTCAATGGTCCATCCGGTCGTCTTACTAGCGCCAACTACACCTTTGATCTTTTCTAGATCTGGATCTTTTCTAAATGCGTTTGCTGCTAATTCTAACAACCAACCACGAATGACACTTGTCTTTCCTAAAGATTCAGCTACATGGGCTAAATCATAATCAAATTCACTTTTTTCAAGAAGTTCAAATCCTTCTCCTAAAGTTTGCATATATCCATAAAGCATGGCATTATGTACAATTTTTAAATAATGTCCACTTCCAGTTTTACCTGTATACAAGCATCCATCTGGTGCAGCAATCGACTCAAGTACATCTTTTAATGTTGATTCAAATACTTCAGGATCACCACCAACCATAAAGCTGGCACCATGTCTTGCCCCGTATACACCACCAGATGTACCGATATCAAAGAAATAAATTCCTTTTTCTTCCATTAGTTTAGCGGTCTTTAAACTATCACGATGATCTGAGTTACCTCCATCTATTACGATGTCATCCTTCTTACAAAGATCGACCAATTTCTCCAAAGTGGAATTTGTAATCGAACCTGCTGGAAGCATTACCCAGATAACATTTTTTTCATCATCTTTAGTTAAGGCCTCCAATGTTTCATATGTTTTAATTCCATTCTCTTCTGCTTTTTTTCGGGCTTCTGGATTTACATCGAATCCTTGTGCTTCTACATTATGATCTTTCATGTTCAAAGCTAAATTCATTCCCATTTTTCCAAGTCCGACCATCTTAATTTTCATGTTAGTTAACTCCTTTCGTTTTCTACGCTCTAAGCTTACAAAAAAGGGATTTTTGTGTAAATATTTTGGATATGAAAGCGTTTTACATTGATTTCCGCATTGTTTTTTCCACAATTAGGCCAAAATGGGGAAATTTTATTGTGGAAATATGTTTCTTAACTTGCATATTTCTTCCTGACTTTTTATAAGTTATGATGATTCAAAGAATAGGAGGATTGTCATGAGAATTAAAGCTATAGTAACTGATTTAGATGGTACTCTTCTCAATACAAAAAAACAGATTTCTGATTATACAAAGCATGTTCTACAAAATACATTAGATAAGGGAATACAAATATGTATTGCGACTGGTCGAACTCCTGAATCCGTAGAATACAAACTAGAACAATGGAACCTAGAACAAAATATACGTTTCATTTTAGCCATGAATGGTTCAACACTATATGATAGAAAAAAAAGATATCGGCAAGACTTTCATCTTATGTTAGGAGAAGACCTGATTCAAGTTATAAAACACTTTGAAGATCTTCCTGTATTGTTTCAAGTTCTTTATGGCCCTACTCGTTATACATCCATGATTACCCCCGAATGGATACACAGAAGTCAGTTATTTGGAGAAACCCTGGTTCAAGTCGATATGAAGGAATTTTTATGTCATCGTATGACAAATAAATTTATTATTTTATTTGATCCTGAACACATGCCTGCAATAATGGAAAGAGCTTCTTGTTTTAGTAACGATAACTTATATGGCTTTCCTTCTGGAAAAGACTGTTATGAATTTGTGGATCATCATATCAACAAAGGTTTTGCGATTCATAAATTAGCGAATGAACTTCAAATTAATGAAGATGAAATTGCGGCATTTGGTGATGCCGGAAATGATGTAGAAATGCTAAAAACAGTAGGACTTTCTGTTGCCATGAAAAATGGTAGCGATGAAATCAAAAAAATTGCTAAATACCAGACAGATTATGATAATGACCATGATGGAGTGGCTCACTTTATAGAAGATCATATATTAAAAACGGATGACTAAGCATCCGTTTTTAAATAAATCGGTGTATTCTTCTCCATGATTTCCTGTGCAAGTTTCATACTGGCAAACATAAATTCAAACTGTTTACCATGGCTGCACCGTGCACAATAATGCGCCATTTCCTGCAGATATCGAGGATCCTCATTTTCTAGATCCACAATAATAAACCAATGCGTTGGTTTATCTTCCATAACACGCTCTTTAAAATAAATAGAGCGTACATTTTCATGTTCTTTTCCGTATTTGATTAAAGTCTCTTGTAAATCATCTACATTTTTTGGCGTTCGCAAAGAAACTTTTTCTCCTTTTAAGATCTGTGTTTCTTTTAAACCTGTGTGACGTGGATGATCTTTTAATCCTAACAAAAATGGCGTTTGAAATGGTGTATTGATTCCATAAGGATCGACAACGATACCAGCAATATCATTTTTAGCCATTTCCACAATAGGAATATATTGATCAAATGTCAACAACAACATTTTACCATTTTTTGAACCTGCCCATTTTTCACTTTCCTCTTTAGAAGTAAAGAAAGGAAAAAAGCGTTGCTTATCGGTAGTTTGAATCGTCAAAATACTAAAATGCGTTTCCGGCGGAAAAGTCATATTTCCATGCTCATCCAACTGTGGATTTTTATCCCATGTAGCCGGTACGAATAACTGTGTTGTGATTAAAAGTTCAAGGACTTTATTTCTTGTCTGTGGTGTGTCCGTTTCTCTCAAACTTTTTAGTGCTTCCTGTAATCCTCTATTTACAAAATTCATATATATCTACTCCCCACTTATCGCACATTCTTTAAAATATATACTTGGGCTCTTTATTTGATGATAACTCCAATCCAAATCACTGCCTACTTCTTCTACTTCTTTCATCAGATCCATGAAGTTTCCGGCAACTGTAATCAAAGTAATGCTCTTATCTCTTTTTCCATCTTTTACAAGATAACCCGATGCTTGTAATGAAAAATTAGTTGTCACAAAATCAATACCTGCATGCAATCCTTGTAAATCTGTAATAACCAGTCCATTTTTCATAGTTTGTTCTAACTCTGTTAGAGATTTAGTGCCTGGTACAATACAACAATTCATCGGTGAAACACCAACGGTAGAAGCATAACCAGATTTAAAACCATTTCCTGTACTCTCAGTATGCATACAATTTGCCGATTTGGTAGAATGCAAGGCTTGTACAAAGACTCCATCTTTTACCAATATCTTCTTTTTAGTAGGACAGCCTTCATCATCAAAATTGGCAATGGATAATGCAGCTGTATTGCGTGGATTATCTTCAATCGTGATCTTTTCAGAAAAAATCTTTTCATTCCATTTATCTTTTAAACAAGATATTCCTTTATATAAGAGTTCGCCATTCCACAAACCGGTAAATGCCGAAAACAAAGAAGTCATGGCTTCACTTTCAAAAATCACTGGTAACGTTTGACTTGGCATAGAAGATGCATTCAACTTTTCAATAGCTTTATCACAGACCTTTTTGACAAAGGCATCCAGATCAAATGCGGATAAATCTTCTACAACTTCGACTTCATAATTGACTTGAATATCTTGATCCTCTTTGGCAACAACATAAGCCATAAGAATCTGCATTCGATCTTCATCTTCTACATTTAATCCCAATGAATTTGTGATCATACGCTTACCAGAAGCTTCTTGATACCCAAGTTCATTGACTTGTAAGATACGTGGATCGTATGCCTTTAATTTTATTTCCAAATTTTTTAGCACATCTTTGATTTGTTCTACAGTTGGTGTAACCCACTTGATATCTTTATGAACACTTTCAAATGGCTGTGGCTTACGAATCTCATCTTCTTCTTTAGAAGAAATTGTTTTTGCTTGTTCCATCAAAGCATGAAGCACTTCATCCATCTGTGAATCTTCTATTTTTTCAAATGCCATATTCGCCATCTTTTTTTGATACACCCCACGAATGGATGTTCCTAACACTTTGCTTGTTGTAAATGTATCTAATTTTCCTTCATACCATGTTACAGAACGTTCTGAAGTCAAAGACTGATAAATTTCAAAGCTTTCCATGCCCATTTCTAAGGCACGATCGATCCAAGCTTGCTTATTCATTTGCCGTACCTCCCACAGTAATACTTGAAACACGAATTGCAGGCTGCCCCACATCTACCGGAATACTTCCGGAAGCAGAGCCGCACATACCTTGTGCTCTTTTTAAGTTATTGCTGACTTTATCAATATTCATTAATATTTCTTTTCCGTTTCCTATCAATGAAGCACCTTTTACCGGATATGTAATTTTACCATTTTCAATCATATATCCTTCATTAACCGCAAAGTTAAATTCTCCTGTCTGTGGATTTACACTGCCTCCACCCATCTTTTTGGCATACAAACCTTTTTGAATACCGGTAAACAAATCCTCAAAAGCATCATTTCCTGGCGCGATATATGTATTTGACATACGAGAAGTCGGTTCATATTTATACGATTGACGACGACCAGATCCTGTACTTTCCATGTGCATACGTCTTGCGTTCAAACGATCGATCATGTAACTTTGAAGAATTCCATCTTTGATCAAAACACGCTTTTCTTGCGGATTTCCTTCATCATCGATATTTTCACTTCCCCAGGCTCCTGGAATCGTTCCATCATCAATAGCTGTAACACAATCGCTGGCAATTCTCTCATTTAATTTTCCCGTAAAGACACTTTGATTCTTTGCAACCGATGTTGCTTCTAAAGAATGTCCACAGGCTTCATGGAAAATAACTCCGCCAAATCCATTATCTATGACAACCGGCATTTTCCCTGATGGACAATCCTTGGCTTCTAATAATACTAATGCTGTACGTGCTGCTTCTTTACCAATAGATTCTGGAGAAACCTGATCAAAGAACTCTAATCCCTGACTGGCACCTGGGCTATCGCTTCCAGACTGCATAGAAGAAGCATCCTTGGCATACGCTGTAATAGGCAATCGTACACGGATTCGCGTATCTTTGACATATTTACCATCACTGTTAGAAATCTGCACAACTTGATGCACACTGCTTAAAGAGCCTGTCACTTTTACAATACGATCATCTGCATCTTTTGCTGCCTTATAAGCTCTTTTTAAAAGCTGCACTTTTTCATCCAGAGAAGCTTCAATTGGATCTTTTATAATAGGATGACGATTTTCAACTGCCATATTTGTTAAATGAACTATAGCATCTTTATCACTGAAACCTAAAGCCCCTTTTAGATCATCAGCTAAAGCAAATACTGTATCATTATCAAATTCATTAGTATATCCATATACAGACTGCACACCTTTATACAGACGAATTCCAATACCTGCACGAACCACACGGTTCATTTCCTCAACATCGCCATTTAACATAGAGATTCCTTCACTTGTAGTTTCTTCTTCAAAAAGCTCTGCGAAATCAGCTTCACTTTGCATACAATAAGAAAGAATCTTCTCACATTGTTCCTTGGTTAACATATTGCACCTCCAATATTCCCATTATAACAAAAAAGACCTCTAAAAGGTCTTTTATTGAATCGCATCTACAAATCTTTTTGTGATGACCTGTGGACGTGTGATGATAGATCCTACAACAACACTGTAAGAACCAATCTCCAATACACGTTTTGCTTTTTCAGGTGTATCAATATTTCCTTCGGCAATAACAGGTCTATCGATCTTAGAAACTAATTCACGAATGATTTCAAAATCATTGGATTCAATATGCAATCCTTTGGATTCTTCCGTATATCCTACCAAAGTCGTTCCCACAAAATCAAATCCAAGTTCTGCGGCATGTAACATTTCATCTAATGTCGAACAGTCTGCCATCAACAATTGTTCTGGATATTTAGCACGGATATCTTTGTAGAATTCATCCAATGTTTTTCCATCCGGACGTACATGACATGTCGCATCTAAAGCGATTACTTCCGGACCGGCTTCCATTAATTCATCAATCTCCTTCATAGTCGGTGTGATATAAACCGGATTATCGCCATAGTTGCGCTTAATGATACCAATGACAGGCAAATCTACCTGTTTTTTGATCTCAATGATATCACTCACACTATTGGCACGAATTCCTTTGGCGCCACCTTGTTTTGCTGCAACGGCCATACGTCCCATAATAAAGGAAGAATGCAGCGGTTCTTCCGGCAAAGCCTGACATGAAACAATCAGTTTGCCCTTAACTTGATCCATCTTTTCCATACTCATATGATACCACACTCCCTTAAAAAAAGATGTATTTCTAAAAGAAAAAACTCACATAATTACATATTATGCGAGTTAAACAATAGGTCGAATGGTTCCTATTTATTTTCATATCATCATTATAAGCCTATCAAAACAATATGTAAATTCTTTTTACTTTGAATTCTGTACATTAAGTTGAAGTTGTTTTAAATGTTTCCATTCACGCAACACAAAAATCAAAGAGACGATAAATGCCACACCATCCGCAATCGGGGCACTGTACATGATTCCATCCAATCCCAAAAAATGAGGCAAAATCAAAACCAATGGAATAAAGAACAATACTTGTCTTGTTAAAGAAAGAATCATACCTTTTAAAGGTTTTCCTACCGCAGAAAAATAACCGGAAGATATAATTTGAATACTGATCACACAACTTAAAGATAAAAAGATTTTCATAAAGTGTGTGGCAAATTCAAAATACAAAGGATCTCCAGTTCCAAACAAAGAAAGAATGGGAGCTGTAAACAACTGAAAACAAGCCCAGCCCACAATAGAAACACATAAGCCATAGCTTAAAGACAATCGTAAAGTCTGACGCACTCTATCATATGATTTAGCCCCATAGTTAAACCCCACGATTGGTTGCGTTCCTTGTGAAATACCAATAATCACAGCCATCAAAATCGAATTGACCTTCATCACGATACCACAAGCTGCCAACGGAATATCTTGTCCATAAGCAGAAAATTGTCCATAATAGACTAATGAATTATTCAAAACGATTTGAACGACAAGAATCGCACATTGATTAATTGAAGCACTGATACCAATAGCAGCCGTTTCCAAAGTTTGATGAAGGGAAAAACGAAAATCTTTTCTCTGCAGTTGAACATGTTTAAAATTTTTCAAATAAAAGGCCCCTACTACAAAAGATCCCACTTGACCAATTACCGTAGCCCATGCAGCTCCAGCTACACCCATTCCAAATACAAAGATAAAGATAGGATCTAAGATCGTATTCATGATAGCACCAACTAGCATACAAGCCATAGAGTATTTTGGACTTCCATCGGCACGAATCATATTGCTTAAAACATTGGTACCGATCAAAAATGGTGCGCCTAATGTCGTAATTGAAGTGTATTGCAGTGCATAAGGCAATATGCGATCAGTAGCACCAAAAGCTCGCATTAACGGTGTCAAAAACATAAAGACAAGAATCACATAAATAATACTGCTGATCAACATTGCCAAAATACCATTGCCAATCACATGTCTTGCCTTATCATTTTCTTTGGCCCCAAGATAAAGTGAAAAACGAGAAGCTGAACCAATTCCAATCAATAATGAAATGGCTAAAGTAATTGTTGTTAATGGAAATGCTACATTTGTGGCAGCATTTCCTAAATAGCCAACACCTTGTCCGATAAAGATTTGATCGACAATATTATATAATGAGCTCACCAACATTGAAATTATGCTGGGAATCGCAAAGCTTCTTAATAACTTTGATGGTTTTTCAATTCCAAGTACATTCTCCATATATATCTCCTATTTTATTAATCTCGAAATGAAGTATAAAGATTTCATAAAGATTTTTCAAGACGTTTCTTTTAAAAAAAGAAAGCATGCCTACAAACAACACACTTTCTTAAGAAGATTTCAATCCTTTTTTCTTTTTAAACTTTTCAATTTCTGTATAAATATCTTTTCGCCATCGCAACATCTGCATAATACCGGCATGTTTCATATCCGTTTCATTTTTACCATGTCTTCGATATAAAAGATATACTTCTGAAACCAAAACATTTTTCCCTACCAATTCTCCAACTAAACCAATCCATTGATCGTGCATAGGTATCTTTTTAGGAAAAGGTAAGATATCATCTTTTAATTGTTGTCGAAAAGCCATGCAACAACCACGATACCCGTTTTTCAATATATTTTCCTTAATACCTAATTTCACATTTCTTTCTTTAAAAATAGAGGGAACTTGTATATGCAGCTTTTCATCTGTTATAGCTGCATCATGCATGACAACTTGAACTTCTTGATCATCAAATTCTTTTAAAATCCGATCGACTTTTCCATCCAGCCACACATCGTCTTGATCAGATAAAAATATGATTTCATTTTTCGCAAGATTGATCGCATTTTCAAAATTCTTTAAAACGCCTGAACTAGGACCATGTACAACTTGGATACGATCATCTTTTTGCGCCATCTTTTGCACAATATATTCTGTATTATCCGTTGAAAAATCTAAAGAAATCAACAACTCATCATCCATATGCAGTTGTTTCAATATAGATTCCATTTGTTGTTGAATATATTCTTGCCCATTATAGGCTGCCATAGCTACTGAAACACTTTTTCTTTTCATTTTTCTTACCACTTCCAAAGTATTGATAAATCCTTATACTGCATGATAGCTCGTATCTTACGTTTCCATAAAATACTTTTATATAATAAGCGCTGCTGCCAACTTTTGTCATAAAAAACATCCAAGTCTTTCTTTAATAAGAAATATCTTGTCTTGGCCGAATCTTTATCATTTTCAAATACCGAGAAATTCTGTTGAACTTCTTGTTGTAAAACATGAATGGAATACTTTTTTTCTTTGACTTGCCTTATGAAATCATGATCAATATACTCTAAAAACAAATTTTCATTATATTGAATATCTTGATAAACTTTTAAAAATACGATCATACCACTATTGATGGCCGTAATGTTTTCTTTGTTTAGCTTAGATAAATCATCAATTGCCTTCACTCTTCCTTTATGAATCATACAAGGAGAAAGAATTTGTGAATGAGCTTTTACTATAGGAACATATACATCTGCTTTAAATCTGTGCATTTCTTGTAAAGCTTTTTGTAAGAAATCTTTTTCAAATACAGTATCATCATCCATGATCAATACAAAACAAGGTTCATTCTCTATTTTTTGAATATGGCAAATAGCTTGGTTATAGGCTTTGCTTAGACCTTGGTTTCCTTTCATATCCAAATAGATATTTCCATCTTTTTTGACCTGTGCCAGATTGATTTTTCGAATTTTATCCAAAGTACTGTTATCAACTACGATAATTGGCAACTGATCTTTAAAAATCCTATATGAAAGAGATCGTTCAATGGCTTTATTATATATGACCAAAATTCCATAACCGATTTTCATATCAGTTTCTCCCATGCATCTTTCATTGTCTTCATAAAAGATTCTTTTGTAAAATAACTCTCATATAGCTTTTTGATCTGTTTTCTTTGTTCATACTGTTCCTGTAAAGTCTGTGTACATACCTTTTGTGCATATTTTTCAATTTGATCAAAAGGAACATGAAAACCAATATTATACATTTCACAAAATTCCCTGGTATCACCACCAATAGTATTGATCAAAGGGATCTGAGCACACATATAATCTAACGACTTCATGGTCAATCCCACAACTACGCTTTCTTTCATGACATTCAATGCATAATTACATTGATCAAAAATTTCTTGTTTTTCTTTTTGGTCATATACTTTATGATGATCTATAACCTGAATTCCTTTTCGCCTTACACTTTGAATCAATTGTTCTTTAGATTCTCCATCACCAATCAGATGCAATGTCACAGGTCTATATTGTAAACAAGCACTTAAAAACTTTTCGATAAATTCAATATCGATAATGTGATTCATGGAACCCAAATAACAAAAAGAAAGTTCGCTTTCTTTGATCTGTACATGAGTCTTTAATGGCTTTTCCGATCTAGCCCAATATAAAACTTTATATTTAGGATCTGCTTCTTTATGCAAAACTTGTTGATACAATTTACATTCCGTGAAAATAAGATCGGCTTTATCTAAATCCTTGTCACGAATCTTCTTCCATAATGTAAAGGGAAATACATTCTTGATTTGCGATATAGGCATCGTCTCCGGCCATAAATCGATCAAATCGAAAATCAGTTTTGTCTTTGGTTCTTTTTGTTTGATACAAGCCATATATTTAACTAATGCGTTACAAGGAACAAGCACATGAAGAACATCCAACTTTTCATGTTCTACTATTTTTTCTGCTTTTTGTGAAAAATCATAATGAGAGCGCAATCTTGCGATTGACAAATTTTTACGATATGGTTTTGTATCGATCCACGCATCGACAAGAGAGGATTCTCTGCTTTTCATCTTTTTTCGATGTGAAAAATCAGAAGCGTATACTTTTACCTGCACATTTTGTTGTTGATAAAAATCTTTTAAAAGTGAAACACGATCAAAATATGTATCAAAAGCACAGACTATACCTACTTTCATAGACTTTTCTCTCCTTTTTCTGTCAATTGTATACTTTGATCAAAAGAATAAGCTTGATAATCCAATGAAAAATCAGATAACGATGGATCAATGATCAAATTGCCAAATACCTTATTTACTGCATTCATAGAATGAAAAAGCCGTACAAAAGGATTTAATAAAGACGTAAACCAAATTTTATGATGATGATATCGTGCAATTTTATTTACCATATCACAGGTTGAAACGTACTGCTCGTTTTGTGGAAGATATATACCTTCCAATTCTTTATCGATACAACGTTTGACAAATAAAGCTAGATTTCCTACAAACAACATGCTTCTTTCATTTTTTATTGTAGGAAATATAGGTGTTTTTGAAGCAAATTTTGCCAATAAAGGATAATTTCCTTTAGACTGTGGCCCATAGATCATAGGAGGACGCAAAATCACAACTTTCATCGAAGTAGGAATGGATAAGATCTTTTTCTCTGCCTGTTTTTTAGAATCTCCATAAAAATTATCTGGTGTTAAGGCAGTATCTTTGGTAATCACTCGTTTTTGTCCTATTTTTCCACTTCCATAAACAATGATCGAACTCATGAAAATAAATTGTGAAACTCCTTCTTTAGCTGCTTTACAAGCAGTTTGATACGCTAGTTGCGTATTTACCTGATAATATAGATCTCTTTGACTTTCATCTGGTGTAGAATGTGCTAATCCGGCTACATGATATACAACATCAAACTTTGAAAAATCAAAGCTTTGCCAGTCAGGATCTGTCAAATCCAATTCTACTACTTGATACGCTTGTGGATACTTATTTAACTCTTGTTTCACAAAAGAACCAAGATAACTGTTTTTGCCCGTGATCAGTATCTTTTTCATTTGGAATCTCCTTCATGCATAGTGCCAGTTCCACCTTCGACGACACCTTCATGTTTTAATACGGATGTGATCGTCATAAAAAAACACTTACAATCAAACAAAAAGCTCATTTTCTGTACATAATATCCATCCAATTTTGCCTTTACCGAAATCTCCAATTCATCACGACCATTGATTTGCGCCCATCCGGTAAGTCCAGGCATTACATCATTGGCATGATAGATATCTCGTTGTGCAATCAAATCATACTGATTCCATAAAGCCGGACGAGGTCCTACAATAGACATATCTCCTTTGATAATATTAATCAATTGTGGTAGTTCATCCAGTGAAGTTTTTCTAAGAAAGCGCCCAACACTGGTGATGTACTGATCTGGATCCGACAATAAATGTGTAGGTACATCTTTAGGTGTATCTATTTTCATCGTTCTAAACTTTAAAATATCAAAATATGTTTTATGAATACCTACTCTTTTCTGTTTAAAGAATACGGGTCCTTTTGAAGTCAATTTGATCAATAAACAAAGTATTAAAAAAAGTGGTGATAACACTATAAATCCCAATAAACTGATCAAAAAATCAATCATGCGTTTTACATATTTAGAATACATACACTCAACTCCTGTATTTTCTCTAAAAAGTATTGTACCATAAATCCTTTTGAATTATCGCCCACAAAAAAAGATGGATACGATCCATCTCATTGATTTAGTCCTTGATCGCATCCATGAGTACAGATTTGATCTGAGCAACATCATCTGTTTTCATAATCACATCATATAATGTGGTAATTTTCTGATCCACTTTTTCCTGAGAAATATTGATAGGTTCATGTACAAAAATTAATTTGTTTTGCGTACGATGACATTTTTCAATTTCCAATGCCAGCTCCTCAAACATCTTTTCACCAGGGCGTAAACCTATTTCCTTGATTTCAATATCTTTATAAGGTATCGAACCCGATAACGAAATCATCTTTTCGGCCAGATCTAGTATCTTTACTGGTTTTCCCATGTCTAATACAAAAATTTCTCTGTGGTTGGCATAATAACCTGCCTGTAAAACAAGCTGTGCTGCTTCCGGTATTGTCATAAAATAACGCTGTATCTTTTTATCTGTAATGGTAACTGGACCCCCTTGTTTGATCTGTTCTTTAAAGATAGGAATTACAGAACCATTGGATCCTAATACATTTCCAAAACGAACGGCAGCCATTTTGATTGGTTTATCCGTTTCTCGAGACTGCATGATCAGTTCGGTCATACGCTTTGTAGCTCCCATAACATTTGTCGGATTTACAGCTTTATCCGTAGAAATCATGATAAATCGTTGAACATTGTTGGCAATGCAGGCATCGATGACATTTTTGGTACCAAAAACATTGTTGCGAATAGCCTCTGTTGGACGATCTTCCATCAAAGGAACATGCTTATGAGCCGCTGCATGATATACAACATCAGGTTGATACTTCTTCAAGATCTTAAAAATTTCATCCCGTTCTCGAATAGAAACGATCAAAGTTTCCAATTGTACATCCGCTCTGTATATTCCCTGACGAATTCCGCGCAATATTTCCTGTTTCAACATGTACAAGGTATTTTCATTGATATCCAACAAAACTAATGTTTTAGGATCAAATTTTAAAATCTGACGAACCAACTCTGAACCAATAGAGCCACCAGCTCCAGTTACACACACGACTTTATCGCACAAATAAGAGCCGATTTGATCATTTTCCAAATTAATACTTGGCCTCTCCAACAAATCTTCAATCTGAATATCCTCTACATGTACCGGTGAATTCAAATCACTTTCTGTTGTGAATCGCATGATCTTAGTATTAGCACCTGAAGAAGCACAGAGATCAATAATTCTTTGTTTTTGTTGGCGAGTGGCTTTAGAGATCGCAATAAAGACATGTTTGACATCATATTTTGCACAAACATCTTTGACATCATCAACAGTACCTAATACCTTTTTGCCGTTGACGATGGTGCCCTTCTCTTTCATATCATCTAAAAATCCAATTACATTATATGGATAACTAGAACCGCGATAAATTTCACTCAACATCAAATAGCCTGCATTTCCGGCCCCTACGATCAAAGCATTCTCATTTCGTTCCATATCCAAAGCATATCTTCGAAAAGAACGATACACTAAACGAGAACCCAAACAGATAAAAAACGAAAGTGTCTCTGCGATAACCAATATTTGCGTGTGCAGAAATAAACCGGCCGAATAAGAAAATATCAACATGATCACAAGGCAACATATAGATTTTGAAGCTGCACGAATGACCTCACTTGGACCGGTAAATGTCCATAAGCTTTTATGTGTCTGAAAAATGATTCCCATGATCGCATGTAGAAGGAGCACAAAACACATTCCTAGAATAATAGCACGTGTAATATGAAGCATTCCTCCATTTAAAAAGAAATCATTGTCAAAGAAAAACGCAAATACATAACTAAAGAAAACGACAGATATATCATATAACGAGATCAGAATACCTCTGTATTTTTGATATACCATGGATTTATATAAACTTGTCATACATTCACCTATATCCCACTTATTATAGCGTATTTTTTGTGAAATACAAAATTCTACTTTTGTCACTGTAGTTTATACAAAAATTGAAAATACTTTATATCTTTTTGAACTTGTAAAAAATCACTTTTCTATCACAAGCAAAAACACTATGATTTCAGTATACATTTAATTTCTTCATTTGTTCTTTGTAAGATCTTTGATATTTGTTCAATCGTCATACTCTGTGCTAAAGTCTTGATCAACTCTCTTTGGCCTTCGGCTCTTCCTTTTTTTTCAGCCTGCTCAATACGGGCATTCTCTTCTCTTTCGATATCCTCCATGCGCATCTGTTGGAATT
>CABVDD010000037.1 GCA_902497095.1 uncultured Faecalicoccus sp. | reverse complement strand
TTCTTTGATAGTGACCTGTCTTTTTTTAATTCACCACTTGACATTGTGGCAAAGAGCTGATGACACCGGATGAAGTGAGAATGCTGGACAATGACAAAGCGATTCTCTTTATACGCGGTGAACGGCCGATCCTGGATCAAAAATACGATATTACCGGACATCCCCGTTTTAAGGATAGTGCCCAGGGAAATGGGTGTTCGTTCCTGCATGGAGAGATTTCAGAAAGTATCGGTGAGATTTGTCTGACGGATTCGATCCATGCGGCAAAAGAGATTTCAACAAAGGAAGAATATGTTGTGTTGGATGCGGAGGAAATTGAAGAGATCCTCAGAGAACAGAGAAAAGGAGGAAAACAAAATGTATCGAATGAGTAAGAAAATGAAAGGACTGCTGGCAGGCTACAGCATCATGGTTTTGATGTTGAGTATGGGACTGCCGGTCTATGCGGCCGATGATCCACTGACCGTGGTGAACAATCTGTCCGATTTTATCTTTGGACTGGTTCGGGCCATTGGAATGATCCTGTTAGGGTTTGGTGTGGTACAGATCGGCTTGTCTTTAAAAAGTCATGATCCCAGTTCAAGGGCCAATGGCTTTATGACATTAGCCGGCGGGATCGTGATCACCTTTGCCAAGGAGATTTTGACGATCATTACCGGAGGGTAGGATATGGAATCGGATAACTGGATCGTACAGAACCTTCAGAATGCCCTGGATACCTGGAATGATAAACTGGCGGAAATATGGCAGATCCTGACACAGTCACCGGAAGAATTTAAAGGCGGTGGCATATGGGATATGATCGTAAAGATCCATGGAGCTTTGATGGCCATTGGATTAGCGCTCCTGGTTCTTTTCTTTGTGGCCGGCGTGATCAGGACATGTGGCTCTTTTGCGGATGTCAAACGTCCGGAACATGCCTTTAAGATCTTTATTCGTTTTGTACTGGCCAAAGCTGTGGTGACCTATGGACTGGAACTGATGATGGCCTTCTTTGACATTGCCCAGGGGATCGTATCAACGGTAATGGATACGGCCGGTTTGAACCAGATAAGTGAAACGGTATTACCGGAATCCATGGTCAAAACGATCGAATCAGTGGGTTTCTTTGACAGTATTCCGCTTTGGGCCGTGACCCTGATCGGAAGTCTGTTTATTACCATTCTCAGTTTTGTGATGATCATGAGCGTATATGGACGATTCTTCCGACTGTATCTGTACACGGCCATAGCACCGATCCCCTTATCCACGTTTGCGGGTGAACCGACACAGAGCGTAGGGACTAATTTCCTGCGCTCCTATGTCGGTGTCTGTCTGGAGGGTGCTATTGTGGTCCTGGCCTGTATCATCTTCTCCCTGTTTGCGGGAAGTCCGCCGGTCGTTGATGAAACGGCAGCTGCCGTGACACAGGTATGGAGTTATGTAGGAGAGCTGATCTTCAATATGCTGGTACTGGTAGGACTGGTCAAGATGAGTGATCGTGTGGTCAAGGAGATGATGGGACTCTAAAAAAGGCTCCGTTTCACAGAGCCATGTTTATACGGATCGAACCTTTTGGATTAGAACATAGATCCATCGAAGAACGGTCATACCGATCAGAATGTAAAGTCCCGTTAAGACAAGGGATTCATGTTCCGGACCCCACCGGCTAAAAAAGGTACTGATCGTTGCGATTAGTAGATAGGTCAGTGGAAGTGTCAGCTTACATTTCTGAGCGATCTTAAAGAGCAGATAGAATACCTGAACGAAAACAGTAATGATCAAAGAAACAAATGCAGTCATAAGAGAATCTCCTTTTCTGACTGCATCTTAACAAAACAATAGAATCGCCACAAATGTGCGATGGAAAGATTGGAGGAATTTTTTTGGAAATCAAAGTGAATAAGGAGATCCGTAATTATACGGAATCCATCTTTTTCGGACTGTCCATGCGACAGTTCTTTTTTTCGGTCTTAGCCTGTGCCTTTGCGGTACTGGTTTACTTTTTATTACAGCCTTACTTTGGACTGGAAACCCTGTCCTGGCTTTGTATCCTGGCGGCGGCTCCCTTTGCCGCATTGGGTTTTGTCACCTACAACGGTATGGTAGCCGAACAAATTGCCTGGGCTTATATCAAGACCAAGTTCTTAATCCCGTCAAGGTTCTCGTTTGAAAGTGAGAATCTGTATTTTTTATGCTGCAGAGATGGAATCAAAAAGGCACAGAAAGGAGCACTTCAATGATCAGGACACTGCGCAGTATCTCAAAACAGGAAAAGGAAAAATTCAAGATTCCCCGTTCTGTTCAACAAACGATCCCCATTGATACGATCTGGAAGGACGGGATCTTTAAAGTAGGAAAAAACAAATATTCCAAAACGTTTCAGTTTACCGATATCAATTATGCCACGGCATCCAAAGAAGATAAGAAAGCTCTGTTTTTGGAGTATTCCGATCTGTTGAACTCCTTTGACAGTGGAGCCGTTACCAAGCTAACGGTGTCTTTACGGCGTATCAACACGATCAATTTTGAAAAAGAGATCTTACTGCCCTACAAGAATGATGAACTGGATATCTATCGTAAAGAATATAACGACATGTTAAAGGAAAAGGCTCTGGGCACAAACGGCATGGTTCGGGAGATGTTTTTAACGATCTCTGTTTTCCGTAAAACCATCGAGGAAGCACGAACCTATTTTCGAAGAGTGGAAACCGAATTGTCTTCCCATCTGGCCAGACTCGGCTCGAAATGCAGAACGCTGGATGCGGTGGACAAGCTCAGACTGCTCCATGATTTTTATCGGACCGGTGAAGAAACCGACTTTCATATCGATCTGAAGGATCTGATGCGAAAAGGTCATCATTTTAAGGATACGATTTGTCCGGATTCTTTTGAATTCAAGGATGATCATTTCAAAATGGGAGACCGGTATGGGCGTGTTCTTTTTCTGAAGGAGTATGCCAGCTATATCAAGGACAGTATGATCATGGAACTGACAGACTGTAATCAAAATATGATGATGTCCATTGACATCATTCCGATTCCCACCGATGAAGCGGTACGGGAAGTGGAACGAAGATTGCTGGGTGTGGAAAAGAACATCACAGACTGGACACGCAAACAAAATGCCAATAACAATTTTACGGCCGTCGTGCCCTATGATATGGAGCAGCAGCGCAAGGAAGCCAAGGAGTTTCTGGACGATCTGACAACCAGGGATCAGCGTATGATGTTTGGTCTTCTGACTTTTGTATTGACCGCTGATTCGAAAAAAGAACTGGATGCGCAGACAGAAGCCCTACAGACAACGGCCAGAAAACACCTGTGTCAGTTATCAACCCTTAAGTTTCAACAGATGGATGGATTAAATACCGTTCTGCCCATTGGTGTCTGTTATCTGAAATCACTTCGTACTTTAACCACCGAGTCACTGGCTGTTCTCAATCCTTTCCGGGTGCAGGAAATTCAGGATAAACATGGAATCTATTTTGGTGAAAATGCCATCTCGCATAATTTGATCCTGGTCAACAAAGAAAATCTTTTGAACCAGTCGGCTTTTGTGTTAGGGGTTCCCGGTTCCGGGAAATCGTTCAGTACCAAAGAACTGATTCTCTTTTTAGCGCTTGCCACCGAGGATGATATCCTGATTTGTGATCCCGAAAATGAGTATTCGGCCCTGATCAAACAAATGGGTGGCGAAGTCATTCATATTGCGGCCGGCAGTGAAGATCACATCAATGCGATGGATATGGTCGAAGGATATGGCGATGGGGGCAATCCAATCATCGATAAATCGGAGTTTGTTCTCTCTTTGTTTGAGCAGCTGGATCCCAACGGTATGGGAGCCAGACAGAAGTCGATCATCGACCGTTGTGTTTCTTTAGTCTATGAGGAATATCAGCTGGGAGGCAAACTGCCGACATTGGGTGTTTTGCGGGAGAAAATGATCGAACAGCCGGAATCGGAAGCTAAAGAACTGGCTCTGTCTCTGGAACTGTTTACCAACGGTTCTTTGAATGCCTTTGCCCATAAGACCAATGTCAATACCGGAAATCGAATGATCGTCTATGACATCATGGATCTGGGCAAACAGTTAAAAACAATGGGACTTCTGGTAATTACAGATGCGATGATCAACCGTGTCACGGAAAACTGGAGAAAAGGCAAAAGGACGCATATCTTCCTGGACGAATTTCATGTCGTCTTTGAAAATGAATATTCAGGTGCCTTCTTCAACAGTGCCTGGCGAAGATTCCGTAAGAGAAATGCGTTCCCTACCGCACTGACACAGAACGTAGAATATCTGTTGGATTCTGTACTGGCCAGTACGATGTTATCGAACAGTGAATTTATTGTGATGTTGAACCAGGCGGCACAGGATCGTCAGAAACTGGCGACCTTGTTGAATATCTCCGATGAGCAGATGTCCTACATCACCAATGCCGATGCGGGATGCGGACTCATCAAGTATGGAAGTGCTCTGGTTCCTTTTGTGAATCAGTTCCCTAGAGGTACCAAACTGTATCAATTGATGACCACCAAACCGACAGACCGGATCTCTGTACAATAACTTTTTTTGGAGGACGTTTTTGTCCTCCTTTTTGTTTTATGGAAAGGATGTGAAATACATGGTACGAACGATCAAGACAAAAGAACACATACGCGATATCAAGGTGTTGGACAAGGCTTCTATTGTGTCTGGCCATCTTCGTCAGGCCTCTTTTAAGACAAGGGAACAGATACAGGAATCGACCGAAAAGGAACCGCCAAATCAGTATGCCGTAAATCAGATATCGATCCAATCAAAACAGATGGCGAATATTGTAGTATCTAAGGGAAAACAGTCTATTAGTCAGTCTCTTATCTCAAAACGAACAAAGAATTTGGATAAAGAAAAGATACAGACACCTTTACGGAAAAAGACACGATCCATTCGTCAAAAACAGAGAGTATGGAAACCGGAAAGTAAGATCAAGACAACAGAAAGAATAGAATCTTTGCCTAAAGTTTTTCCTTATCAAAAAGCTCAGGTTTTGTATCGTCAAAGGAAACTGGCCAAAGAGGCGAAGAAGAAATCTCAGCAAGGAATCGCTGCCTCCAAAAAGACCGTTCAATACGGAAAGAAAGGAATCACAAAAGGAGCCGATCTATTAAAAAAAGGAGCAGATTTGATCCATCAGCTGTTTGTCACACTGACTTCTGTGGCCGGTAGTGCTGCCGTTGTGATCGTGTTGGTATGTGCTTTGATCGGAGGTATCTTTTTGAGTGGGACAAGTGTACAGGCATCAGGGATATCTCTATCGGCAGAGGTATTACAATACACACCGATGATTCAGAAATATTGCGAGCAATATGAAATTCCTCAGTTTGTCAATGCGGTACAGGCCATCATGATGCAGGAATCCGGAGGAAAAGGCAATGATCCGATGCAGTGTTCGGAATGTCCCTATAATGAAAAATATCCAAATACACCCAATGGAATCACGGATCCGGAATATTCTGTAGAGATCGGTATCAAGTATTTTGCGGAATGTTTGAAACAGGCAAAGTGTACAGATCCTTTTGATAGGGATACATTGAGTCTGGCGTTTCAGGGATACAATTACGGGAATGGATATATAGGCTGGGCCATTTCAAATTTTGGTGGCTATACACAGGCCAATGCCCTGATGTTTTCACAACAGATGCAGGTAAAATTAGGGACGTCCGGTTATGGGGATCCGGAATATGTGCCCCATGTGATGCGATACTATTCCTATGGACTGATGAATGTAGGGGATTCTCCCAACTTTAATAATCAAGAGGCCTGGGGTAACAACAATCCTTATTCCAGGCAAGGTTTATATGGGCAGTGTACCTGGTTTGCGTGGGGTCGATTCTATGAGATCTATGGTTGGGGACCCAGCTGGACGGCCAATGGATGGGATTGGGTCAATATGCTTGTCACTTACAACAGTGATCAGTTTCGATTGTCGGCTATACCGGATGTAGGTGCTGTATTCTCAGGAATCGGACACAATCATGTGGGCATTGTTATTGCTTATGATGGCACAAATATCACGGTACAGGAAGGCAACCTGGATGGTCGCACCAATACATTTGAAGAAGCCAAGACAGACTGGCAGACTAAGGCATATACGTTACAGTCATTGAATGCGGCTTATGGTGGTGTGGTATTTGCGGTGAAAAAGTAACTTATTTACTTTTTGAATAGAGATATAAAAAATATTAAAAAACCATTTGCTCAATTGCTAAATAAAAATGAGTTAAGATGTGATTGTAGAAAAAGACCGATCAATTTCTACTAATTAGGAGGAAAATATTATGGCAACTTATCAGCAAATTAAAAATGAAACTATTAATAAAAGTTATGATTTAGATGGTTATTATGGAGCATAGTATTGGGATTATGCTGGTAATGTGTTAGAACATTATTTTAACGGAACTAGAATTAATTGTGGATTAACCGGCTATGTTCAAGATTTTGTAACTCAGAAAAATACAAACGGAATTTTAAATTTTATGAATGAAATTCTTCAGCCTGGCGATATCTGTGTAGGGGGACCATGTGCAGCTGCTCCGTATAGCCATGTAGCTTTATTCGATTCTGATAATGGTCCAAATGAAGTATATTTCTTGGTAAAATGGGGCTAGTTATGTTACTGTATCTCAAATTAGTACATCTGGAATTATTAGAGTGTTAAAATAATAGATTAAAAAGTCTGAGCAAAAGAAAATACCTCTGGAAGAGAAACTTATCATATGATCATAACTTTATTCTTTTCAGAGATATTTTTGCATAAATCTGATTAATAATCCAAATTAGTTTGGGAGAAGCCCCTAAGTTTGTTAGCCTTTTGTACACGTGGACATTAAAATTTTAGTTAATTAGACTGGATAAACTGGAATCATATAAGAAAATTGTCCACTTGCGTTAGCATATGCTAAGCCAGATACGTGGAAACTAGTCATGTCCAGGCTTTGTGTAATAATATATCCATTGCCAGAAGTTACTTCTGCTTTGACTGTAGTTGTTCCACTAGGAGTTCTCAATACTGTTGCTACAATGGTAACATATGAATTTCCACAATGATACGTCATGCTACCTTGCCATTTCATCAATTCTCTTGTTGTAATTTCCTGTTGCATAATTTGACTATTTTGATTTTCTTGGGCAAAAACAGGCAAAGCAGAGAATAGCGTTGAACAAATTATTATGGACATTATAATACTTTTGATTTTTTTCATAACAGTCACCTCCATTTCTTTTTCTTATTGAAATTATATAACACCATATATTACAGAAATATTACAAATGTTATTTTTTATAATTAGAATTCTATAAAATTAATTTACTACTTTCACATCAAAGCCTTAAAGACATGCAATATGTTGAAAAAGTGTCATCCATTATTTTGAGAATATGTAATACTTTCTAATCGATGAAGAGGTAAAACAATTTTTATGATCATTTTTTTATCCTGATAAGAAGCAGAAATATGTCCCATATGATTTTTACAAACTGTTTGAACCATGTGTAACCCGATACCATAATGTTCTTGATTTCTACGGGAAGAATTATATCTTACAAACATCGTTTGGATATCTTTGGGACAATCTCCTTTATTTATAATCAAGATTTGTAATTCATTAGAAACTTTTTTAACATTTACATTAATAATTGAATTTGGATAGGCAGATTCAATAGCATTCATTAAGAGGGTTTCCATGGCTTCCTGTATCCAAAAAGCATCCAGAGCCATAGTGCAGTCTTCTAATTTGCTATGAATGGTTAGTCCTTTATGAGCAGCTATATAATCCACTTGATTTATGGCTGATCGAACACATTCTGCGATATTTTTGATTTCATAATGATAATTTGTCAAATTAGAGCGAACATCATAACCTTTTAAAAAGTGATTTAATGCATCATTACAGCGGTTTACTTGATTGACAATAAGTTCTTTGTGATTTTCGTTTCCTTTGTCAGAGATTTGATCAACATGCAAAAGGATGGTGGATAGTGTCGATTTCATTTGATGCGCTATATTTTCCAATTCTTGATTCTGGCTATCATGATCCAATGCCATATCTTTGAGCCGGGACTGATATTGTTTACGAATAGATTCCATGGTATCGAAGAAAGGGTCACCGTCTATTACCTGCCCATCTTTTAAAGCTTCCAGTACTTTATCTTTGTTCCTTTTTTCTTTATAACTGGAGTAAAAGGTAGTTATTACCATGATCACGATTACCCCCATAAATGAGAAGACCATTCCAATTGTATATGGATTTGTTAAGACTTGATCGCGAATAAAATGTCGAGTTCCTTGACCATATCCTTTTTCCAACAATGCGTTACTGGATTCGTTGACATCTGTCTCATCAAATCCATCAAACACTATATCAATTGGGTCAGTACTACTAATCAGTACACTTAAGGTATCTTGATAATGACTTATCCATAATGCAAAAGAAAACAAAAAAGATAATAAACATAAAACAAGCAAAATAATTCTTATACGCTTCATTTCTTCCACCTTAATCCACTATTATGAATAGCTTCTAAATGAGAGGCATAGGTTCCTAATTTTTTTCTTAGTTCAGAAAGGCGAACGTTTAAGGTTGATGCCGAAGTTATATTACTGGTCTTATCAAATATATTATGTATGATCTGTTGTCTTGAACAGACATGGGGATAAGAACGAAGGAGGGATTCCAAAATGATACTTTCTGTTAATGTCAAACCAATGGACTGGTCATGTACAAATAGAGTCTTCAATTCTGTAGACAAACAAAATTCGTCCACGGTGATTTCACTGCTGAGTTTACCCGAACGCCGTAGCACGGATTCTAATTTAGCAAGGAAGACGTTTAAACGGAAAGGCTTTTCGATATAATCATCGGCTTCCAAAGCATACCCTTTTAGAATGCTGGATTCAGTAGTATCACTGGAAATAATCAAGATCGGAGACGTACTTCGTTCGCGAATCAGCCGACAAAGTTCCAGACCATTTCCATCGGGCAGTATTTGATCCAAGAGAAAACAATCAAAGGAGTGTTCAAGTTCATGATAAGCCTGAAGGTAGTTATAACACACAGTGGTACTATATCCTTTCTTTTCTAAAATTTCTGCCAGCGTATTAGCCAGATCTCGATCGTCCTCAACCAGTAAGATATGCATAAGTTCCGCTCACCTTTATTCTTTCTTTTATTATATCTGTATAATTTATTATCTACATATTATCATTTTGCCACTTTTTATGGTGTACGATGTGGCCATCTTCCATATAAATTAAGGCATCGGCTCCTTTAGCAAGCTCAATGTCATGCGTCACCATCAATATAGTTTGACTAAATCGCTTTTGGCACTCTCTCAGTAATTTGATTACTTGTCGTGTATTTTCACGGTCCAGATTCCCGGTAGGCTCATCTGCTAAAACAATAACGGGCTTGCGGATGAGTGCTCGGGCAATAGCGACTCGTTGTTGCTCACCACCGGATAGTTCATGCGGAAATTTGTTTAGCAGATCGGATAGTTCCAAAGCGTTTATTATTTCATTAAGAAAAGATTCCTGAACTTTTTCATGATTCAGATCAAAAGGAATCATTAAATTTTCTATAATGGTTTCTTCCTGGAGAAGATTAAAAAACTGGAAGATAAAACCGATATTTTGTCTACGAAATTTTGCCAGTTCTTTTTTTGTCATTTGTCGCAAGTCTTTTCCTTTGACAATGATAGAGCCAGAGTCAATTTTAATGAGACCACCTATACTATTTAATAGGGTAGATTTACCACATCCGCTTTTTCCCACGATACAGGTAAATGTTCCCTGCATGATGGATAAGGTACAGTCCTGTAAAGCATGAGTAGGGGCTGTGAGGCCATAGTAAGTTTTATTAACTTGATTAAGTGTTATGATGGGTTCCATATACTATCCTCTTTTCTTTTTTTTGTTTTCTATATATCATGAATGAACATATTGCAATGATAAGGATAAAACAGATATTTATAATTATAAAAATAGGCCATGACCAGTATTCTTCTGAAAAGCGCGA
Organism: uncultured Faecalicoccus sp.; assembly: GCA_902497095.1. Classification (GTDB taxonomy): domain Bacteria; phylum Bacillota_I; class Bacilli_A; order Erysipelotrichales; family Erysipelotrichaceae; genus Faecalicoccus. The sequence goes on along the minus strand of CABVDD010000037.1, from coordinate 8,955 downwards.
TACAAAAGGATCCATCAAACGTTTATTAGGTAGATAGGATATATATTGTAAACACGTGAATAAGCCAAAAGATACAGCTAAGATCAAAGGAATCTTGATTAATAATTCTATTCTTTGTATCTGATGAAAAACAGAGGAAGAAATGCCTAGTTGATAAAAAACTTTATATTGATATTTCAGTTCTTTTCTTTTATGTGAAATAAATAAAACTTGGGTAAATGTTAGTATACAAAAGATTGCGATTAGTATAACCGTGAATAAAACCAAGTCATTCTGAATGATTTCTCGTTCTTTTCTTTTTTCCTGAGCGGTATTATAAAAATGATATCCATCTTTTGCTGCTAACCCGGAATAATGGGATTCTAAATTTTCACTCGTTTCATCTTGAGGAAGATATAAATCAATATTGCTAACAGGTTGCTGTTCGCCATAAAAACTGGATGAAACAAAAATTTGATACAGGTTATTCGGTATACCGACCTCACTTGAGTCGAAATATTGTCGAATAATACCTCCGACCTTACAGGTTTTTGGTATTTGATTTTTGGCTTGCAAGGTAATCGTATCTCCTACATGCAGCGTTTGATCTTGATAAATAAGATCGGTATCATAAAATGTGTTCGGATCCGAACTATAATCAGGAATCGATTCTTTTGTTATATACTCTCCCGTGTATTCAGGTAAGTAAATATAAATTGTATCTCCTTGATCAAAATCTTCCTGGTTCCATTCACCTTCATCAATATGACTTGATAAAAAATCATAATAGGAAGTATCTTGAGAACTGTATATATCCGGGAAGAGTCGTTTAACATTATTCCAATCCTCTCTGATCCATCTATTAAAAGACAGGGTCTCTGAGAACTTATCATTCCACATAGGAGACTGATCAATAGAATCCCAATCAGCATAATATCTCAAATCCATATAATAAGTTTTGAAAGCAGTAAGTGCATTATTCTGGATATATTGATTAAGCTTGTTTTCATCAATTATTGGATAAGCATTGGCATTGATTATTAGATTTTCCGTTTCAATCGTATAATAAGTTTCAGGGATGGTGCTTATGGAAATATCCGGCATTTTTCCAATTTGTTTCAAACGTGAATCATTTTGAATCGTATGTGTTAATGATATATATGCTGTAGTTATCATTAAAATACAAATCATTATCTGCAATAATTCTTGTATCCAATGAAAACGGAATGAACGAATCATCAGTCTAAAAGGAGTTATTTTCTTGTATTTCACTTTTATAGTTTTCTTTATGATCGTAGTATCTTCTGTAAAAGAATTAATATTTACAGGAATTCTTGAAACCATGAAGCAGCAGTTGGCAAATACTATGCCCAAACTAAGAAGATATATTATTAAAGTGACAAAGATCTGCATTAATGGAATAGAGAAAATGATAATAGAACTTATAAATAAAGCGGCAGGGACCAGCAGAGATTTCCCCATTAATTCTGTAAAGTCTTGAAGAAAAGAGCTTGTATCAGCTCCCATGGCCTTTAGCATCTGAAGTTCACGACTGTGAGCATTTGTCCATTGTCGAAATGTATAGATCAATAATAAGAGGGTGTAGATTATTGCACATCCAAAAAGTATCGTATAAGGTAAATTTTGGGAAGATAGTGGATCATAAACAAATTCAACATTTGTGTTGATTACCAAATCATGAAGCATTTTTTGATTTAAGTCCTCAATAGATTCCAGATATTTATCATTAACTTTGAAAAAGACAGATTCTTCAATAGGCTTGATCGTTGGATCCTTGGTTATGAAGAAGCTTAAAAGCCTGCCTCTGGAAGTCCATGTGGCAGAATAGTTGTTGAGGATTCCACAGAGTCGGTACTCTTTGGATATAATTTCATCATCATGAACCAATTGAATAGAAATGGTTTGGTTCAAAGAATAATCCAATCCCATTTGATCTAATTTCATTTTTTCAATAGCAATTTCATCTTTTTCATCTGGCATGTCACCTTTCATAAAATCAATATTAGAAAGTTCAAGAAAGGTATCATCGACATATCCAATAGACCCTTGGAAATTATTGTTAAACTGTACATCTCCAAGAGCATAGAGAAAACCAGTTTGAGAAATCATTCTATTATCTAAAAGATCCGAAATTTCTGAATCTTTGATATTATATTCAGCACCATGCCAGGAGCCATATAATTTTTCATTGTGCATTTTTTTGGTTTCGAAGAAATGATTTTGCATAAATAAAGAAAATAGGATTACCAAAAGAGAAGAGCATAAAATACATGTAAATCTAAAAGTCAACCTTTTATTTTTGGAATAATATCTAAATCTATGTTTCATCATAATCGTTCACTCTTTTCTTTTTTCAAATTTAGAATAGCATAGTAGAAATTACTGAAGTATTACAATTTTTAATTCTAGACATAAATTTATTATTTTTAGTAGAGTCATATTGATTCATTATAAAGTTATATTAAACCATGAATGGTAAACAATATAAGCCTTATGGAAAAAGCTAACAAAAAAGTAGATGAAAAAGTACAAAGAATCAAACATTTTCTATAAATTTTGATTTTAAAAAAATACGAAATAAATTTAAACTGTTGATAGAAATATTATTTTTAGAGGAGTGAAAATTACTCCTGATGGTTTTAAAGAGTAAACTCACTAAAACTCATCTAATTTTGAACCGTCCATTTAGTTATGATTTTCAAATTTTGAAAAAGATAGCCAGGTAATTCAGTGTGAAGTACCTGGCTTATTTGAAAGAATGTTTCCAGAATAGAGAATTTATACTCTTATAGGTAATGATTATTTAACAAATTGTAAGGTTATAATATAATACTCTTCATCGATTTCCATTCGTACTTTTTCTGGATGATAAAAATCATTTGGATTTGCGTATAAATGTTTCACTCCTTTAGCTATGCGACTAGCTACAACTGCAAATTCTTCTTCATTTTTAATATTTACCTCATCTATCGATTCATAGTACTGTGAAGTTCCTTGAAATCCAAACTCTGGAGTAATTGCATCAAAAACCCTTCCTCCAGATAGTATTGTTGGTTTACTATTAATAGATGATATATTATGAAATAATACAGAAGAATTTGTTAAATCTGAATTGATAAGGATCCAAAAGTTACTACCATTTATTTCTAATGAAAAATCTTGAATTTTTTTCCAGTTGCTATCCTGATAACAGTATAATTTGCATACCAAATTTGCATATACTGAGTCTAAATTCACTTCAAATGGTATATAAGAAAAACTGTTATTGCTTTCTAAATAGAATTTTTCTCTACTAGATATATTTGTTTTTAAAAAGGTATTAATTGTTGCATTTTTCTTATCCTCATCTTCTATTAAAATGGAGTCATTATTCACTTGATTACTGGTTTTATCATTTAAGCTATTAGAATTTTGGCAACCTGGAAATATAAATAAACAACATAATAAGAAAAGAAATTTTAGTATATTTTTCCCCATATTATTCACCTTTAATTGCAATCATTCTAAAGACATTCTACAGTATAATATGTACCATTTTTGGGATCATTAGTATAATAAACTAAATTTTTATACCATCCATTCATTTTTGTGTGTGCATTATAATATCCTCCTGGATAAACAGGATAACCAACTGGGGAACCAGGATAATTTAAAGTCTGTTGAGCTTCTCCAGAATCACCAACTAAACCACTGTCAATATAGGATTTCCATTGTAAAATTCCAGATGTACCAGAACCTGCCTGAATATAATATCCTCCAAATCTCCATCCAGATCCGCTAAATGCATTTGATCTATAACTTGATCCGCTAGCTAGTACCATTACTTGGCTTGGTAAACCGGCCCCTTTAGGTTCGATATTATATTTGTTATTTTTTACATTATCTAATAAATCTTTCTTAGCTTGAGAAACTGTGATAGACTTTTTATCTGTTCCGCTATCATAAGTAGCATAAATAATTTCTGGGTTTTCAGCATCTACAACTTTTGCTTGCCCAAATAAATAACCATTATCTGGCATTTTTAATACTTTATCAGAACTACTTAAATCAAAAAACATATCATTTATGATGTTTTCATGATAGTCCAATAGATTTTCACTTTCTAATGCATGAACTTCATAGAGAGAAGGACTAATTAGCATTACGAATACAATAAATAGGCTTAAAAACAAATTAGTTTTTTTCATGTTTATCACCTCTTTCATTTGTTTTCTACAATGTAATAAGGATTATTCGTTGGATTAAAGGTATAGTAAATTTGAGGATTTCTACCATAACTTATATATTGAGGAGTCCCTGGATATATTGCTTTTCCGTAAGCTACTCCTGTCTTTTTGGTTTGGGATGCATAGCCATGAGTACCAACGACACCAGAATCATTATAAGTACTCCATTTTAAATAATCTCCCGTACTAGCTTCTGATAAAAAGAAGTATCCTCCAAATCGCCATCCACTTGCCGAGAAAGTTTGGGAGCGATAAGTACCTTGATCGTATAATATTATAGTGGAGCTTTCTAAGTTTGGAACATTAGCTCCTCGAGGCTGAATTACCACAGAATTCATGTTAATTATATCGTATTGAATTGATTTTTTAACTTCTCTGACAGTGATTGCATTTGAGTCTGTTTCACTATCATATTCTTTATATACTATATCTGTATTTAATCCATTAACAAGTTTAGCGTGCCCATGTAAATAACCTCCATTAGGTAGTGCAAGAACCTTGTCATGATCTTCTAAATCATAAAACATATTATTTACATATGTTTCAACTTCTTTCTGAATCGCTATATTTGTTTTTTCTAAAGCAGATACATTAACTATACTAAAAGCAAGTATAAAAACTGATAATAATGATATTAAATATTTTTTCTTCATAATAATACATTTAATATAAATGCATGTCTAAATACATTTATATCTATTTCCTTTCTAACCTTTTAAAAAATATAAATGAAACTTAAATATTCATAAGTGTTTTATGTATTTCCAATGGAAATAATTCTATAGAATCTGATTTTATCTATTGATAGCTAGATTGATTGTGATATTTTTTACTTTGCGAAGCTACAAAAATACAAAAAGTTGAATTCTTTTAAATCAAATATTCTATGAATTAATTTCGATATATTTGAACTCATTTCTAGCATCCATTATTCAAATCCTGTTACTAATGTCGATAAAGGTTTAAAACTCACTAGTAATTTTGACTATAAAGTAACAAAATAGTAATTAACTTTTGATTCATATTCTTCATTTTTGATACTTCCATTGTTTTTCCACAAATCACTACTATTTAAGTTTATTAAAATTTTGGATCTCAATGTGTTTTTCAGACAATATTAAGGGTAATACTTGATTCTAGAATCTTAGTTATTGCCAATGGCATTAATACAATTTACAAAATAAATTCAAAAATCTATTTTAAAACAAGTCATTAAAGCTGTTTCTCATTTTGAACTTATATCTTGTTAAGAGTGATGATTAAAAATATAAGCATTTATTTACTGTACATGATTGAATATTTTTTATACCATTTACATCAATACAATAAAACGAATCACTATACTTAATATCTAAATGCCATATATTTCAATTAAATAAATAAGTACTTATCTTTAAATTCATTTTATTTTTAAAAAAGTATTTTATCAATAAATCTTGTTCAAGTTGCTTTATTTTTGATTATATTGTTGTTTTTATTCTTTATGTTCACTGATTTTCAGTTAATGCATATGTATTAACCCAAAATCCAAGTTCATTTATATAAACTGTATCTGTTTGTTTGCTAATTGCGCCAACAGTGTATGTTCCATCTATTGTGAACTGTGCTCCATTATATAAAATTTGATCGCATGCGCCATCAGCTGATGATGTTTCTGTACAAATTGATGCACTTACCCAACCACCAATTTGCGAATTATAAACCCAATTCTTTTCTAAATCAATTTTTTCAACCGTCAAATATCTATCAAATTTTACTTTGCTTCCTATTGCTAATATTGGATCAGCTGCATCAATATGGTTAGCATTCATGTTCTTTGCTCGAAATACTCCAATAATTCCAGAAATATCGATTTGCGTGACCGTAACTCTGGGTTCCCCTTGATTTTGACCTAAAAAAAATACTTGATTAGAGCCATTATCCGAGTCATATAATGCAACGTGGCTGTAGGGTGCTGCACTACATTGCCCCCATACACAGACATCACCAGGTTCTAAAATAGTATTGAGGCCAATATCATCCATGAATTCTAAAATTCCATTTGTTTCTTTTTGCGTAACAAAGTCCTGCACATAAGTTGTGAGTCCACAATGAATACGTTTCCCATTATAATAATGCTCAAAAACATAACAAACGAAGTCCCAACATTGATTTCCATAAGCATGATCAATGTCAAAATTTTTTCCCAGTGTTTCATTTTTTATTTTTTGATAAAGTTTCATTTCTCTGCTCCTTTTGATTCATCTAGTTCTATTTCTTCAATTTTCTTTTCATATACTTCTAATCCTTTGGTTAAAACTAGTGGGACTTTAACTCCCAACTCTACTAAATTTTCCAATATACTACGAGTTTCATTAATGATTAAAGAAATCAAAACAAACCAGCCCAGTAAAAGTGCAAAGCCTACATTAATTGAGATGATTTCCCCTAATTTAACAAAAGAATAAGATAGTAGAAATGCGATCAAGAGGATAATCCAATTGGCAAGTTTGTTCATAATTCCTTTGATTCCCATTTTAGAGTTCTCTTTTTTTAATAATCTGGCTTTACACCAACCTGTAAAGCAATCTAAAAAATTTAAAACAAATAAAATACAAAACAACATACCATGGTAATCTTTAAATAGATTTATTAAATTATTCATATTGAGTTGTCTCCTTTTCGATTTTCTTAAGAATATGGTGAATTCTTTTGATAACAGCACTATGATTACTGTAATTTACTTTATATGCAATCTGACACAAACTGTAATTTTGGAAATAACGTAGCTTAATCAATTCAATCTCGCTTTTATCCATTATTTCTAACCAATGATTTACTTTGTCAATAATGTACAAATAGAATTGATTTTGCGAATTTTGTTTTTCCACAAAATAAGTACTTTTTATAAACATAAAAGACTTTTCAATATAATGCTTCTTAGCAAATGGGTATAAGTATAGAAAACATTCAATCTCTTTCTGAGACAATAGCATATAAAAAATAGATATGATCAATCATAAAATTCTCCTTTTCTCTGATTCCGGAATCATAACTTTATTATTGATGATGATTTTGGAACAATTGTTCCATTTTTTAGGATTATTCTTTAGTTGTGGTTGAGCTAGCAAAAACTGCAAAAAGAAAGGAAAATATGGCAAAAAGCTATAAGGTTTTATGAATATGGCAGATCAATTAGTGCTTAGAGCACAACAGTATTTAAATAGTATGTATGGGTCTCATGGATCATGGGTTGATTTGGAAGAAAATGGACTAACTGGAACAGTCATGATTGAAGGTTTAGTTCGTGCTTTTCAAATTCAAAACAATGTTCCAAATGTAACGGGATATTTAGGGCCATACACTATTCAGGTTATGAAGAATTTACCAAAAATTTCAAAAATGGATCCCGAAGATGAACCGGATCCAAACGTTTGTTTGATTCAGTGTGCTTTATTCTGTAAGGGATATAACGCAGGAGGAGTTACAGGAATTTACTATACAACTGGAGAAAATGCTGTTAAAGAAATGCAGGAAGATGCAAATATCGGTGTTACTGGAGTGATTGATTGGAAAGTTTGGGCAGGACTGTTCTCCATGTATTGGTTTAAATTAGTATCTGGTGGTAATACAACAATTCAAACTATTCAAAGACAGCTAAATAAAGATTGGTCAGATGTGATCGGTGTTCAGGCATGTGATGGAGTAATGTCTAGAAACACAGCATTATCATTACTTGGAGCTTTGCAAGCGGCAGAAGGCATCGTAGACTGGATTGATGATCTTAGTTCTTTAAACTTTGGACCTGCAACAACAGATGCTTGTCCTAAATTAAAACAAGGTGTCAATGGAGCGAATATTAAATTTAATAAAATTGCACAGTACGGACTTTACTTCAATGGAATTAACCAAAACCGATTTGATGGAATTTTTGATTCAAATATGGCAACAAATGTTACAGCTTTCCAGAAAAAATATGGACTAACAGGTATGATTGAGGATAAATCTGGAGAAATCGGTGTATCAACGATGAAATCATTATTAACTAGTAAAGGAGATACAGATCGTATAGCTATAGGTTGTGATTGTTCTACCATATTGAATACGAATCAGGCAAAAAAATTATATGATACTGGATATAAATATGTTGGTCGATATTTAACAGGAACTGTAGGGTCAGGAGCTGAAGAACGTAGTAAGCAGATGACTGTAACAGAAATTAAAAACATCCGAAATGCTGGCCTATCTATTTTTCCAATCTATCAAGATGGTGGATACTATCCCGAATACTTTAATAATGCTTTACAAGGTGGGAAAGATGCGGTTAAAGCAATTAGTCGTGCAGACCGGCTAGGCTTTAAAGATGGTACGGTTATTTATTTTGCAGTAGACTTTGATTGTTTAGAATATCAAACAGATTCTCTAATTATTCCTTATTTCAGACAGATTAATACAATTTTTAATACACCTGGACTTAATCCTAGAAAATATAAGGTAGGTATTTATGCGCCTAGATATGTATGTACAAAAGTTAGTAATGCTGGGTATGCAGAATACTCCTTTGTAGCAGATATGTCCACCGGCTTTAGTGGTAATCTAGGATATCCAATTCCTGAAAACTGGGCATTTGATCAGTTTTATGAGTATTTATTTCCATTATATGATGAAAACATCGGTGTACAAGGGGTACAAACAAGATAAAATAGAAATGAGGGGCGATAGAGCGGAAATGTCAGATTTTCCACTCTAT
>CABVDD010000036.1 GCA_902497095.1 uncultured Faecalicoccus sp. | reverse complement strand
TATAAACAAAGGGCCTATTATTCATATAGGAATGAATAATAGGCCTCATTTTTTTTGTTCTTTTGTCAACTTTTTTTTGAGATTTTATCAAAATGTTGAGAGATAAAAAAAGGAGGCACATTTTCGTGCACTCCTATTATCCATCGTTAATCTTAACTTAATGACATTGGCTGCAAAGCTCTTTTTTAAATACCATCTGTTGGTTCTACTTGTTCAACTGGTTTATAGACAAAGCGCATTACCTGCTCTTTTCCTACATTTACAGCTGATTCCGCAAGATCTTTTACACTTTCCGCAAAAGTACGAGTTAAATTGATCTCAACCAACATACCTAAATTTGTTCCCGCAATCACTTCCACATTCTGACGCGGATATCCAATTTCAACTGCAGTTTTAAAAGGAGAACCTCCGGCAAGATCACTTAATACAATGATTTCTTCACATTCTTTTAATGAATCCATCGCATCTGTTAACTTTTTAGCTAAATCTTCTGTTGAGTCGGTTTCCTCGAAATCAACAGCTGCGTAATTTTTAGGTTCACCGGCAATCAACTTCAAGCTGCTTGTCAATCCTGAAGCAAAATGACCATGACCTGTTACAATTAAACCAATCACTCTTTGTTTCCTCCTCTTATTTTGCTGTATATGGATAAATTGTTACACCTTGTACAACACGGTTTACTTCTCCAGTTGGACATGGATTATCTGGTGTACATCCCATAGAAATAGATTTAAACAATCCTAAGATCTGAGCAGCTAAAATATAATCTAATCCTAAGAATATATTGTCTTTATCGCTATCCAAATCAAAATTGATATAAGTATCTACTAATTCACGAATTTCAGGATATTCATGAGCAGCTACAGCTACGATACGATTTTTCTTTCTTTGTCCGCTCATCTCTTTGATCAAATCATATTCATATTGTCTTTGATATGCATCATCTGATACATAAACAACTGTTAAAGCTTCATCATTGATAACTGATTTTGGACCATGACGGAAACCTAATGGACTATCAAAGAAAGTTGCTACCTGACCAGCTGTCAATTCACAAGTTTTTAACTGACTTTCCTGAGCAACACCTTTCAAACAGTTAGCTCCTAAATAAATCAAACGACGATAATCAAAATCGTTAATTAGATCTACTAATGTCTGATATCCTTCGTCCAAGAATTTCTGTCCTTGTTCGATAACAGACTTCATTTCATTTTCCATTTCATCAAGTGCATCTAGACGGAAACACAATACACTAGCCAAATACATATTAGAAAAACTGGAAGTCATCGCAAAACTTTGATCATGTGTTTCTGGTGTTAAATTGATGCAGTAAGCATTATCCATTTCTTTTGCCATTTTTGATAATGCACCATTTTCATTACAAGTGATGAATAAGTGTGATACATTTTCTTTGCATACTTCTTCTGCCATCTGAACACTTCCCACACTTTCTGGAGAATTTCCTGAACGTGCAAAGTTGATCAACAATGTCTTTTTATCTCTTGATAAATAATTTTCTGGTGTTTCTACGATATCTGTAGAAGCATAGCTGCTGGCATGGAAATCTGTATAGCGGTTTACATATGAATATACGGCATTACCAACATATTCACTAGTTCCGGCACCTGTGAAAATGATTTCTACATCCCCACCATTCAATACAGGTTCTAAGAAACTTTTCAACGCTTCCTTTTCATTTTTGATTTGTGCAATTGTTTTTGCCCAAGTTGCAGGCTGCTGGTAGATTTCTTGTGCAGTATAAATACCTGTCAATTCTTCCCAAGCATTTTTCTCTTTTCCAAACATTCTTTAGCCTCCTCTTTTCCGATTCTTTTACCTGATTTCATTATAAACTATTTTTTAACTTTTTAAATAAATACAGATCATTATGATTAAAATGTACAAATGTGTTGTATTTTTTTCTATACAAACGCATTCATAATAAGGCATTAAGAACAATACTCTCTCTTTTCTATAAGAGTATATCATTTTACAATTGTATTCATTTCTATTTTCTCTTATAATTACCAAAGGAAAGAGAGCGTAGATCATGGCAAAAAAAACGAATGTAAAACAAGAAATAGCGCCCCCTATCGGCTTTAATTTATACCAAGATAAAAAGAACAGAACAATCTATAAACACCCTTTTTACCAAAATGCTGTATATATTCCTGTATATGAATATAAAACCTTGGAATTATATCGTAAACGTTATATTTTGATTCTATCGGTATTTGTTGTTTTATTTACAATATTTACACAATGGTTTCAGATTCCCTGGTGGGCCAGTGTAGGAATTACTTTACTTCTTTGGGGATTTTTAGAATTTAAATTTATCACTTTTTTAAAAAAGCAGCAGCCTGTCAAACACTTTGATTCTAAAAGTTATGAAGGCTATTCGGACAACTTTGCGAAGCAAGGCACAAAACGCGTTGTCATAAAAATTATCTTATATTTATTAGTAGGTATATTGATTGTATATAATACGTATTATTCTCATTATGACTCTATGTATGTAATTGCATCATGGATCGTTTTGGCTCTTTGTTTTCTATATGCGATCTTTCAATTCATCATGCTTATAAAAGTCGCAAAACAAAACAAAGCGGGATAACCCGCTTTTTTCATTTCAATTATAAAGCTTCAAAAGAATAACTTGTTTTAAATGTTTCTTGAGGTTCTAATAACATCGTTCCTTCTCTTTGATAAAAATCATCATGTCCTGGCTCAAAATCCGCATGCCCATACCATGGTTCTATACAAATAAAGTCGGATTGTACCGGGTGAGTCCAGATTGCCAAATATGGAAATTTTTCAAATGTAAACCGAATACGTGGCTGTCCATTACAACAAACTTCTAGATACTTAGATTGTAAGTCTTGATAAATGATCGTAGCGGCTTCTTCGATTTCTTTACGATCCAATTTCCATTCTTTAAAGGAAACATCTTTTAATGAATATGGTGTTTTTCCTGTTGGATCCATTACAAATTGTTTGGTATGCTCTGCTTTTTCAAATACAAAAGAATAATCTTCAAAAGATTCTCCATCCTTTTGTGGAATACGAAAAGCCGGATGAAGACCAAATGTAAATGGCATTGTTTCATGTCCTGTATTTGTAATCGCATAATCGATACAAAGCTTTTTTCCTTCCAGGTGATACATCATTTCATAATGAAAATCAAAAGGATATTGCTTACGAGTTTCTTCATTAGAATCATATGTAAAAACAATGGCATCTTCCTTTTGCTTACCAACAAGATCTGCATAACGAATCAATCCATGATTTTTCATGGCATATGTCTTATTGTTTATCGTATATTCTTTGCTCCATGTATTTCCTACGATTGGAAATAGAGTAGGGTTTAATCCAGACCATCCCTGATTTCCTTGATACATCAACTCCACTTGATGATCTTTATCCACAAAATGTTGAATCTGACCGGCTCTTTCAATACATTCCACCTTACAATGTTCATTTTCTAATACATATGTCATCTTAATTTCCTCCTATATTCTATGACTGTTCTTTAGAAAGTGATAAATTCCATCCTCACAGACATCACCAATCACTTGATCCGCTACTTTTTTCAAATCGGGATGTCCATTCTGCATACATAGTCCTAAATCCGCTTGTCGTATCATTTCTATGTCATTTTGTCCGTCTCCAAAACAAACCAAGGTATCTAAATTAAACTTTTCTTTACACCATTGGATTGCTTCAATTTTATCGACATGATCGGCTCGAATTTCCATCGCATGATCAAAATGAACGATACCACAATCTTTCAACAAAGGCTGTATGTATTTTTGTTCTAATTCATTTAAAAAAATAAGCACATTTAACACGTTATCCTTCTGATACGGTTTATAAAAAGGTGCGCACAGATACAAATCAAAATAAGCTCGATGTGCATACAAATCAGGTTTAGTACCCCAAAGATTTTCTGTACATGTACTATATCGATATATAAGATGATGTTCTTTACAAAACATATCAATCGAGTTCATCGTATCGTGCGAAAGAAATTTACATCGTAAATCTTTTTGCCTTGAATCCATTATACGACTTCCACCATCCAAAATACGAGCATCGAAGGAAATAAACGCATGGCTTGTGGTAAATGATCCAATTCTCGTAACGTACGGCTCGTTGCCAAAAACACCTTATTTCCTTGTTTTTGTAAAGTTGATAAAGCTTCTATCGTATGTTTACTGACAGAATGTGTACGATTGGAGTATAAAGTTCCATCTAAATCAAAAAAATATCCTGTTGTCATACTTTCATTATAATAAAAAAAATCGAGAATTCACTCGATTTCTAAAAATTCTTTGATTTGATCCAATCTCTCTAATGTTTCATCATAACCTAATTGAAACCAGGGACGAAGTTTTTTAGGATCTGTTGTATAGCGTGTGACACCCAAATCTTTATGAGGACGAAGCACAAGAGCCTTCCCCTCTTTTTCCAGTGTATGTATCGTATCCCACTGTTCATTATATCGTTCATGACGTTTTTTTAGATCTTCTACGATCTGATCATCTTTATAAAGCCATTTTGCAAGTTTCAACTGATAAGATGGAGCCGGTTTTCGAACATAGCCTTCTTCTTTAGTGGAAAGAATGATGTGCTTTTGATTTCCATGACGAATGCTTTGATGAATACTGATCATATCGATCAATCCAGCATCCATATATTTTGTAGAACGAAAAGTATAAGGCCTGCATAAGATCAACAAAGCACAACTGGCTTTGATCAGCGTTTGACTAGGATCCACATAACTTTGATCATAATACTCTACTTGATGTGTCTCCATATTATATAAGCCAATCTCCATAGTCGTCGTACTTTCCTGTAAAGCCTTAAAATCCAAAGGTGCTTTTCCTTCGATAAAGTCATTTGTTGCTTCTATGCCAAAAATGTTTCTTTCTTTTAAAAATGGTCGAAGTCCTACTACACCTTTTTGACAAGGGGCTTCAATCCCTGTTACTTCCATACGATACATTTGTCTGGATGTATAGCTTAATAAGATCTCACTGCCAGCTGAAATGCCAACACAATAAGGTACATAAATCTTATGTTCTAAAAAACATTTTAAAGCACCTGCCGAATAAGCGGCTTTAGTGCCTCCGCCTTCACAAACAAGTCCGGCTTGGATCATTCTTTTTCCCACTTTCTAACCACACCTGAATCGATTGCCGCTTGTTTTACAGCTTTTGCCACTACTGGAACGACTCTTTTATCTAAGGCCGAAACAATGATATGATCCGGTGTTAAATCTTTTTCATCGATCATAGATGCAATCGCATAAACTGCTGCTTTTTTCATCGCATCGTTGATTTGTGTAGCTTGTGCATCCAAAGCTCCTTTAAAGATTCCTGGAAAAGCCAGTACATTATTGATTTGATTTGGATGATCGCTACGTCCAGTGCCCACAATATAAGCGCCTGCTGCCTTAGCATCTTCTGGCTCAATTTCCGGAATTGGATTGGCCATAGGAAGCACTATTGCTTTTTCGTTCATGCTCGCAATCATTTCTTTGGAAACAATATGTCCGGCACTTACACCAATGAAAACATCAGCACCTTGTAAAGCTACACTAAGATCACCTTTCTTATGCTCTTTATTTAATCTTTGGATCAAAGCCTTTTGACCGCTTGTTAAATCCATTTCGTCAACAAGGATACCTTGACGATCTACCAGGATCACATTTCCCAGGTTTAAATCCAAGATCAATCTTGCGATGGCACATCCGGCACTACCGGCACCATTGATCACGATGGTTGGATCTTCTTTTTCAACCAAACGCAACGCATTTACTAAGGCAGAACAAACGACAATAGCCGTTCCATGTTGATCGTCATGAAACACCGGAATATTCATTCGTTCCTGTAATCTTTTTTCAATTACAAAACAACGGGGTGCTGCGATATCCTCTAAGTTGATACCACCAAAACTTGGTTCCAAAGCCGCAATGATATCTACAAGTTCATCTGTATCCTGAGTATTTAAGCATAACGGAATCGCATCAAGTCCTCCAAGAGCTTTAAATAAAACACATTTTCCTTCCATAACCGGCATACCCGCTTCTGGACCTATATTTCCAAGACCTAATACAGCACTTCCATCACTGATGACCGCAATCGTATGTCCTCTTCCTGTATAGACATAAGACTGACTTTTATCTTTTTCAATTTCCAAACAAGGAGCTGCCACTCCCGGTGTATAAGCTAGTGATAAATCATCACGAGTTTCAATTTTCATCTTGGCAACTGTTTCCAATTTACCTTGCCATTCTTTGTGTAATCGTAAAGCTTCTTTTGCGTAATCCATAAACTTCTCTCCTTCCTAATAGAAAAAACATAGACTATCTCTATGCTTTTTGCTCCATGATCTGTTTTATTGAATCTTCATAAGGTGTACCAGCACAATGTTTTAAAGCTGAAGTAAATACTTTTTTCATATTTTCAATGTCATTCAAATAAGAGTATTGAAGACCTAGAAGATATTCAAAAGTACCTACTACCATCATCTTATCTTCATCTAAAGCACTCTTACCATCCCATAAATGATTGATTTTCTCCTGTACTTCTTTAATATATTTGCTTTCTTTCTTGATCAATATACTATACTGAATTTCCAAGTCTTTTGCACGATCTGCATTAAGAGAGCGTACAGCATCTAACATATCCTTGGCTTTTTTAGCTCTTCCTTGTTGAAGATAATAATAAAAACCACGTTCTCGAACCGCAAGTTTTTGATTATCCTTTAAACGCATATTCATCATCATTTGAAATTGTTCTTCCACATCATCTTTTCGATTTTGCGAAATTAGACCGCTTAAGCGCATATTTTCTCTTTCAAATGCATTCATACCCATTTTACAAATAAAAGAATCCAAGGTTTGATAAAAAGTCTTATAATCATCTTTTACAATTTCTTGATTCAGCTTGTTCCAAGTTATTTTTCGAAACAACATCGGTATCAATAACAAACATAAAAATACGGCAATCGCCATTATTACAACAAACATAATTTTCACCCTTACTAATTTTGTCTGTTTACAGAATAAACTAAAAAAGAGCGTTTGTAAATAAAAGGTGATATTTTAGAATCTAAAGTATTAAAAAGTACAAAAAGCCTCAGCGAACTAAGGCTTTTGAATTAATGTTTTCAAGACTTTTACCATCGTTTCCATCTGGTTGATACTGCAAAATTCATATCGTCCATGATGATTGTAAGATCCCGTTCCCAAATTTGGACAAATACAGCCTTTTTCTGTCAACATGGCTCCATCGGTTCCACCACGAGTAGGAATAGAGACCGGTGTGAGTCCACAAGCTGCCAAGGCTTCTTTTGCCTTTTGTACAGATCGCATATCATCATGCATAAACTGTATCATATTGTAATACTGATCATGCATTTCCAATTGGAAACGATCTCCATATTTTTGATTGAAAGATTTCACGGTATCACAAACAAACTGTTTACGCGCTTTAAACTTTTCAAAATCATGATCACGAATGATATAGCTTACACTTGCGCTTTCACAAGTACCTTCCATGTCCAACAAATGATAAAATCCTTCTCTATTTTCTGTATGCGCCGGTGTTTCTTCTTCAGGAAAAGCCTGTATAAATTCATGAGCTAAAAGACAAGCATTGATCATTTTATCTTTCGCATATCCTGGATGAATCGTATTACCAGTGATGGTGATCTTTGCATGGGCCGCATTAAAGTTTTCATAATCTACCGCATCAATACGTCCGCCATCAACAGTGTAGGCAAAATCCACTTTGAACTGTTCCAAATCAAAGTTTTCCGTTCCTCTTCCAACTTCCTCATCCGGAGTAAATGCCACGATGATCTTTCCATGCGGTAAATCTTCTGAAATAATTTCATCTATAGCCTGCATGATGATCGCAATACCTGCTTTATCATCGCCTCCAAGCAATGTATTTCCATCAGTAACGATTAAATCATCTCCCACACAATTTGATAAAGCCGGATAAGATTCACAAGACATTTGATAATCTTCATTTAAAACGATCGGTGATCCATCATATTTTTCAATAATTCTTGGATGAATATCTTTTCCACTTAATTCTGTTGCGGTATCCATGTGAGCACAAAATCCAAAAGATGGAAGACTTGAATCATTGGCCTCTAAAGTCGCATAGACAATGCCATATGGATCGACAAATGCACTTTGAAACCCTAAATCTTTGCATTCTTTTGCCAGTTCTTTAGCTAATACTAATTGTTTGGATGTACTAGGTGATGTAGTACTAGTTGAATCCGATTGTGTATC
This sequence comes from uncultured Faecalicoccus sp., assembly GCA_902497095.1. GTDB lineage: Bacteria > Bacillota_I > Bacilli_A > Erysipelotrichales > Erysipelotrichaceae > Faecalicoccus. The sequence goes on along the minus strand of CABVDD010000036.1, from coordinate 11,590 downwards.
ATACGATACATAATGTAAAAACTTTTCTGTAACACTCATACTTACGCTAACTCCTGAGCCAGTCTTGGCACTATTTGTTTTTTACGCGATACATATCCCATTTTAGTAAAAGAGTCCACTAAACCTTTTATCGCATGAGATAATTCTCCAACATAAAGGAATCGACTTCCCTTACCTTCCACATTGGTAAATACCATCAGTAACAAATCCAAATGACGCATTTTATTTTCTTCTTCCATATATTTCAAAAAGTCTTCTCGAATTTGATCCACCACATCTAAATCAAAGATAAACACTTGAGAAATAGCTACGCGTTTTCCTGATAAAGTATATTCTTTAGAATCTCTATGTAGAATGGTATCAAAACTTTTATCTTGGATGGTTGCGGTATTGGCAAATAATTCTTTTGCCATCGCATCAAAATCTATTCCATGTTCTTTTTCAATCTGTTTTGCCAGGTTTTTATCAATCTGGGTACATGTCGGAGAATTAAAATTCATAGTATCACTAATAATTCCATAAGCAATCAAACATGCTGCTGTCTTTGACATCTCAATGTTTAACTCATGATACATCAATCCTACGATCGTACAAGAACTGCCGACAATCATATTTCTAAACTGGATAGGATGATCCGTTTCAATATCACCGATTCGATGATGATCCACGATTTCCATAATATAAGCACTATCTATATCATTGATAGCCTGTTTTTTCTCATTATGATCCACCAAAATAAACTTTTTCTTTTCTGCTTTTAAAATATGATAACGAGCAACTGAACCTACAACTTTTCCTTTTTCCAATACAGGATAACTGGAATGACGGGATTTTAACATTTCCCGCTCTACATCTTCTAAAAACTCTCCGCGATTAAACGAAGTAATGGCACTGGCTGGTGTCATGATCAGTTCAATCGGAATACTTCGGTAAATCATTTGAATGATTTTCATCGTATTATAATTAGTAGAAATCAAAGTAACCCCATATTTTTTAGCCATCTCGATAATATAATCGTTAGGGACAAAACCCTCCGCAATAACAATTACAGCACATCCTTTGGCCATACTTTTGATCATGTCATCTTCATGATCACTTAAAACCATAATGGCACCTTCTAAATCTCGCTCCATGAGTTTTTTATCTGAAATGCGAACTTCTCCACTCATTGGCAAAGTTCCTTTTAAGATGAAGCTTCCCTTTAGACATTTTACAAGATTTTCCAACGGTGTTTCCTTTAAAAGATCTTTTGTGATATTTAGATCCTGCATCTGTACTTTTGAAACATCGCCAATGGTAGCCATGCCTATATAATTATCATTTTCATCAACTACATAAAGAGCTTTTGCCTTATCCAGGCAAAGATCCCATCCATGACGAAGCGTTTCATGACGAGGAATTGTAATTGCCTCATCAATTTCTATTTCAGCTAATGTATTTTTAGCCGTCGTCATATATAAAGGGGGCTCTAATTCTAATTTTTTTAAAATAAAACTGGTCTCCGGATTCAAATGACCTATTCGAGCTGCGATTGCGTTCATACCCATTTTTTGTTTAAGCTCTGCCAATGCCATAGCCGAGCAAATAGAATCAGTATCCGGATTTTTATGACCTACAATATAAACCGGTGAAGTCATAATACATCTCCTTTACATCTAAACCATATTATACCAATATTTGACCAAAGAAAAAAGCAGACAATTATATGTCTGCCTTAACTTCATATATCTCTCAAACAATAATTATGTGGTAGGATAACGCCTTATTTTACTGCATCTTTTAAAGATTTGCTTGGTTTAAATTTAACAGCATTAGAAGCTGGAATTTCAATAGATTCTTTTGTCAATGGATTAATACCTTTACGAGCTGCTCTTTCAGTTACAGTAAATTTTCCAAATCCGTTCAAATCTACTGTTCCCTTTTGAACAAGTGTATTTGTGATTTCATCAAGCAAAAACTTAACATATGCAGTGGCATCTTTTTTAGATACTCCACATTCTTCAGCCATTTTTTCAACTAAGTCTTTTTTACTAACTACTTCTGACATGAAAATGTCCTCCTTTTTTTACTACGGTGGAAATCATATCATTATCCATGATGAAATGCAATAGAATATAACATTGATTATTCGACTAAATTCCTATGCATTTAAATTATTCTAGTTGATTTTTTTTACAATCAATGGCACAATGAATAAGCTAAATATGCCTGCATAGTATAATGGTAATACACATCCATGGTAAGGATGAACTCGTGGTTCAATTCCGCGTGCAGGCACCAGCGTAAGTAACACGAGCTATCATTGACAAATTTGTTTGTTGATAATAGCTCGTGTTTTTCTTTTATGTAAATAGTCAAATAAAGCAATAAAACTTTTAAAAGAAATCAGACATTTATTGAAATGATAAAATAAAAAAGAGTGAACCGCAAAAATCACTCTCTAAACATAATATATCGGATTGCTAGGAATTATTCAAGGATAGCCATAAGAACTTTAAAATTAAATTAAAGTGAAATTATCTAAAACGGACAGTAAGTAAAATGATGAAATCTCATTTATATGTACCGCAAAATCTTCTATAAATGATATACTTTCATAAGAAAGAATAGTTTATATGATTTGTCCATATTGTAAAAAAGAAATGAAAGAAGGTTATTTTTTTGTAGGTTTACAACCAGTGTATTGGATTCCTAAAGAAGAAGATCATACATGGCTTATTAATCATGCTACAGGAAATAAAGTTTTACTTGCCAAATACAATCCTTTGAAAGTTCATAAAATTAAAGTATTTCGATGCCCACAATGCCAGATTGAAATCATTGATGAGAAAAACAAATCATTTCTTAAGTAGAGCTGTAATGCACAGGTTATTATCACAAACCATCTGAGTGTTTCGGCTTTTTTCATGTGTTTTACTCCCTTTATAGAATCATTTTCTTATTATTTTAATGAACCTTTTTATCAAATCTACTTGATTTTTATATAGTTAGCTTTCTAAAGATTAGAGTACACAATAAAATTTCATTAAGTTATTATAAAAATGTGTCAAAAATATGAATTATGCTACATGGTTCACTTTTTTTCTACCTAAATTTTAATTTTCTAATAGACATTCTTTTTATATGATACAATAATTACAAAATGAGGAAACAACGATGATAAAAGCTATCTTTTTTGATTTTGATGGAACCATATTTTCACACACAACAAATCAAGTACCGGAATCTACCAAAAAAGCCCTCTTTCAATTAAAAGAAAAAGGGATCTTGACAATTCTTGCCACAGGAAGGCATATTACAGAAATTGAAGAATTTGATTTTTGCCAAAGTTTTAAGTTTGATGCCTATATCACACTTAATGGGCAATATTGTTTCAATAAAGAAGAAACCATCTACAGTAACCCTGTAGATAAAAAAGATGTAGAAGCTATACTAAATCATATTGAAGAAGATCCTTATCCTTGTGTTTTTGTAGAAAAGGATCGTCAATATATGAACTTTTATACACCTTCTGTTACTAAAGAGTATAAAAAGTTAGGAACATCTTTACCCACTATAGAAAATATTGAACAAGCTAGAAATCATGCGATTTATCAACTTTCTCCCTATTTAAATGAAGAACAGGAGAAAGAATTATTTTCAAGAACCCATGCGATAAAAATTGATCGGTGGACAGACTATGTCATTGATGTATTACCTGTAGTAGGCGGAAAAGATATAGGTATTCAAAAAGTCATGGAATACTATAATTTGAAAAAAGAAGAAACTATGGGATTTGGTGATGCGACCAATGATATTCCTTTATTAAAAAGTGTAGGTATCGGTATTTGTATGGGGAATGGTAAAGAAGAAGTAAAAAAAATCGCAGACTATGTCACAGATGATATAGATCATGATGGACTTTATAAAGCATTGAAAAAGTATGATATTCTTAAATAAGCGGCTCGTTACAAGCCGCTTTTCATTTGTTTTAACATTTCTAAAATACTTTCTTTTCCTAATCCTACAACATTGGTCATAGAACCTTCTATATGAGATACAAAATCACTGTCTTGTATACCATAGGCACCGGCTTTGTCTAAAGCGTTATGTGTATGTATATAATCCCATATCTCCGCATCGCTTAGCTTGCGAAACCAAACTTTCGTAATATCTGTTTTACATAATTTTTGGTCTTTATACAGAAAACAAATACCTGTCATCACTTCTTGGTATTGCCCGCTAAAATCTCTTAAAAAAGAAAATGCTTCTTGTTCATCTTTTGGTTTACCATAAATCTTTTTTTGAAAACTGACAATGGTATCTGCACCAATCACCAGAGCATCCGGATATTTAAGATGGATGTCCGCCGCTTTTTGATAAGCCACTTGTTGAATAGCTTCTTCCAATGGTAGTAAAGGATCAAAATATTCTTTGGAATGCGATGGAATCACATCGAATTGTAAACCGATTTCGGCAAGAATTTCTTTTCGTCTAGGAGATTGACTAGCTAGTATGATCTTCATATTCAAAACCTATAGGCGCTTTCTTTCGCTGATAATAAATCGAAAAAACTATACAAGGTACGATCAAAACAAAGACCATCAAAACGCAATGTAAGACTAATTGATAAAAAATGGTTTCTGGCAGCATATTGATCATAAAATCAGTAGCTGGATTCAATAACCACAAATCATTGGAAAAGAAGATCGTATGAAACCATGTCCAAAAGCCAGTAAAATCTATACCGATCCATATTCCAAAAAATAAAAAAACCAAAATCAGGCATATTCCAGCTTGTAAAAAGCCTTTTGTCAAATAAGCTATTGTTTTCTTTTTTTGAGTCCAAAGCATATAAAACAAAATCACAAGTACTAAAACAAAACAAATCTTTCCTGTAAAAACCGCATTTTGATACAAAGCTTTTACATCGACCATATGACTTTTTTCTTTTTCATTAAATGTAGCTTGTTGATGACCTTGAATTGTAATCGTATCCTCTAATGAATCTGTATCATCACGAATATAATCTAATAAAAGGATGATGCTTTTATTCAAATCTTCTTGTGATACATGCAGTGAATCCGCTAAATTCATTTTTTCATATTGTTGGATATAAAAATCTTCATTTAAGGCCGTAGTGCAAACACTGCCAATCACAAAGACAAGGATCAAAAACCAGCCCCATAGAAAAGCTAATATTCTATTCAATCGCAACAAGATCCACCTTATCCACAAAAGCCATAGCTTCGATCAAATCTAAAAACGATTGAATATCACCTTCTAAATCGCTGATATCCAATGTAAAACTGACATTGTGAATTCCATTAATTGGAATGGTTTGGTTGATGGCCAAAATATTGACCTGTTTGGCAGAAATCAAAGAAGAAACCTTTGAAAGGGTTCCTTTTTCACTGCGCAAGGTCATTGTGATCACTGCTTTTCGATTGTTTTGTTCTTGTGAAAAAGAAAACACTGTATCCTTATATTTATAATATGTTCCCCGTGATATTCCTACCATTTTAACAGCTTCACTGATTCGTTTTACTTTCCCAGACTGTAAAAGCATTCTAGCTTCCATCACCTTTTCCAGCACTTCCGGAAGGATATCACTGGAAACAACATAAAATTTACTCATATTCTACCCAAGCTCCTTTTGATGCGATTTGTATTGGTTTACATTGTATAGAAAGCTTTGTTTCTATTTCTTTTTGTAACTGATTCAATTTATCAAGATCCATAGACATCGCAAGCATCGTACTTCCGCTGCCAGATATCCACATGGCAAGATCAAGTTCTTTACATCGATCATGAATCACATCATAATCTGGAATCAGCTTTTTGCGATAAGGTTCATGTAAATGATCTACACAAGCTTTCGCAAGAATCATTTCATTGCCTACCTGCAAAGCTTGTAAAAAACAAAGAGCATGTCCAACTTGTGAAACAGCTTCCTTATATTCTAATGTAGAAGGAAGAACTTTTCGAGCTTCATTCGTTACAACCAGATATTCTGGAATCATTGCCAGACATTGATAAGGGGCACAAGGGACGATCATCATGCGTGGCACGCCATTATCTATAAAGCTGCAGACGGCTTTACCAAAGATACAAGGGGCTACATTATCGGGATGACCTTCAATATCAGTGGCAATTTGTAGAATTTCCATTTTATTCAAGTTTGCTTGAAACCAGGCATCGCAAGCTAAAATACCGGCAACTACACAAGTCGAAGAAGAGCCTAATCCTCTGGAAAAAGGAATGTCTGAATCGATATGAAGATGAAACGTTGGCATCTCTTTTTTTAAATATTGGCATGTTTTCAAAAAAGCTTGCACAACTAAATTATTTTCATCGGCATATTCATCAGGACATCCTGTAATAGTAAGCGTATCACTCTTTTCAAATTGAAACTTGGCCCACCAGTCTAATGCCATGCCTAAACTATCAAAGCCAATACAACAATTGGCACTGGTAGCTGGTACATGAACTTGTATCATAGAAGTTCCTCCATATTCTTTATTACCACATCTTTCATTTGATTGATCGAAATTACATTTTTATGACGAATTTCCAGAGATTCTAAATCTTTTAAACCTTTCGGAATAGGATCTAAACATAAAGTCTGTAATTGTTTCATCAATTCTAATTCATCCGTATGTTTTTGATGAAGAGCATCTAAAACATCTTGGGAAAATTTATACGGTGATGCCGTTGCCAAAGAAACGATAGGTCTTTCTTTAGCCTCTTTTGCCACCTGATACCCAATAGCAGAATGAGGATCCAAAACGACCTTGTATTGTTGATAAACATCATGAATTACTTCTTTTGTCTGCGTATCCTCTAAATAAGCACAACCAAATAATGATTGTATTTTCTGTAACATCTCTTCAGGAATTTGATAACGTCCTGTTTCTTGTAAGTCCCTCATGCATTTGGCAACAAATTCTGTATCTTTTTGTGACATATAATACAAAAGTCTTTCTAAATTAGAAGAAATCAAGATATCCATACTTGGAGAAATGGTTTGTACAAAGTCACGATTTCGATCATAAACGCCCGTTTTCAAAAAATCAGTAAGTACGTGGTTGGCATTGCTTGCGACATAGAATTTTTCTACCGGCAATCCCATCATATACGCATAATAGCCAGCTAAAACATCACCAAAATTGCCTGTCGGTACGCTAAATGATACTTTATCTCCAATTTGAATAATGCCATGGTTTACTAAATACTTATAACTTTCAAAATAATAAACGATTTGCGGCACCAGTCTTCCTATATTAATAGAGTTGGCACTGGTCAAGATCACATTTTCTTGTTTTGCCTTCTCTTGCATCTTTTCATCTAAAAACAATGATTTTACCTGACTTTGTGCATCATCAAAATTGCCTTCGATCGCATAAACTTTAACATTTTTGCCTTGTTGCGTTGCCATCTGGCGATATTGGATCTGACTGACCTTTTGATGAGGATAAAAAACACAGATCCCAATACGATCCACATCTTTAAATCCTTCCAAAGCAGCTTTTCCGGTGTCTCCACTGGTTGCGGTAAGGATCATTGCTTTTTGGTGACTGGCTTTTAAAGCACAAGACATCAATTGTGGCAACAGTGTTAATGCGACATCTTTAAAAGCGCTTGTCGGACCATGAAAAAGCTCTAAAACATAGACATCTCCTACTTTCCTTACCGGTGTGATATCCTTTGAAGAAAAAGAATGAGCATATGCTTTTTCAATACATTCTGTAAGCTCTTCTTTAGTAAAGTCTGGCAACAATGGCTGTAAGATCGTATAAGCATTTTCTGTATAAGATTGTTCACAAATTGTATGCAAATCTATTTGTACCGAATCAATATCCGGCCATACATATAAACCACCATCTTTAGAAATACCTTCTAAAATGGCTTGTTTACTTGATATTTTTCTATTTTTATCTCGTGTAGACACATAAATCTTTTCCATAGATTCCTCCTTGAAAAACCATATACCATATGATACAATGTTCACATTCTAAAAACAAGTGTTTTCTTTAATTAAACAAGGAGGAAGTCATGAACGCAGTTTTATTAGGATATGGCACCGTAGGAAAAGGTGTAGAAATACTTTGTGCAAATGTAAAAGACCTTCATCTAAAACAAGTCTTTGTCTTACCGGAATTAGAAAATCTTCCTTATTTTTCCAATGATGGTAAAGGCATGGTGACTGCTGATGATGTCGATATCGTTTTTGAATGTTTAAGTGGTACAGAACCTTCTAACACATTAATCACATTGGCTTTGGAACATGGCAAACATGTCATCACTTCCAATAAGGCTACCGTTTCACCAAATTTGGAACGCTATGTTGAAATTGCCAAAAAAAGTGGTGGTTCCATTCAAGTAGAAGCAAGCGTTGCGGGAGGCATTCCTTTTTTAGATGCGATCTTAAAACTACAAAAGCTTGAAGAAATTCGCGGTTATCAAGGAATTTTCAATGGTACTTCCAATTATATATTAGATCAGATGCAAAAAAATGGTATGGAGTTAAGCGTCGCCTTAAAACAAGCTCAGGCCATGGGTTATGCAGAAGCGGATCCTACAAATGATATTGAAGGAATCGATGTATTCTATAAGACAAACATCACGAACATGTTAGCCTACAATACTAAAAACGATACGATTCGCCAACCGATTGGGATCACGAAACTAAATACTGAAGATATTAAGATGGCCAAGGAAAATGATAAAGTCATTCGTCATATTTCTTTATCCAAACAAAAAGATGGAGAGTTCGCAAGCATTATTGCCCCCGCCTTTTTAGATAAAGGTCATTATTTGGCTAATGTTCCAGATAACTATAATGCCCAACTGATTTATGCTGACAGTTTCGATTATTTAGGCTACTTTGGTCAAGGCGCCGGGCAGCTTGCGACAGCACAAGCTATGCTGGCCAATGCCATCGATACTTTGGAAAATCGTGAACGAAAAATTTGTTTGGATCACGAAAAGAAAGTCAACGAATCCATATTAAAAGCCAATTGGATCATTCGTGCCAAAAAAGGATTACAGGCCGATAAAGAACAAAGTCTTAACGAAACGGAAAGTTATTACTGGTTTGAACAAAAAGATGCCTCCATTATTGATACTGTGCAGGCTTTTGATGCAGATGCCATGATTGCACTATGGGTGTAAAGAGGAAATACCATGTTGAAAATCACAAAATTTGGTGGAAGCAGCGTTGCCAATGCGGAACAGTTTAAAAAAGTCAAAGCCATTGTGCAAGCAGATCCTTCCAGAAAATATGTCGTAGTCAGTGCACCTGGAAAAAGAACGTCATCCGACAATAAAATTACTGATTTATTATATCTTTTAGATGCTCATAGACAATATCATGTGGATGCCAGTAACGTATATCGTCTGATTCGTCAGCGCTTTGTGGATATCAAAAACGAGCTAGGTTTACAACAACCAATTGAAAAAGAACTTGATACTTTTTACACCAATCTAAATACGTATACACAAGCGCAAATTGTTTCTCGCGGTGAATATTTCTGTGCCAAATTAATGGCTGAATATCTGGGATATGATTTTGTCGATGCCAAAGACATCATTCGTTTTAATCTGGATAAAACCATTGATATGCAGGCAACGGCCACAAAATTACAGGCAAAATGTGCACAATATGATCATTTTGTATTTCCTGGTTTTTATGGCTCCAGCGCCAACGATCAAATTCAAGTTTTTTCACGAGGCGGCGGTGACATCACCGGCTCTATCCTTGCCAAATGTCTGAATGCCGATATGTATGAAAACTGGACAGATGTCAGTGGCTTTTTAATGGCCGATCCTAAAATTGTGGATCATCCTAAACAAATTACACACATTACATACTCAGAATTACGTGAACTTTCTTATATGGGAGCCAGTGTTCTTCATGAAGAAGCTATTTTTCCTGTTAAAGAAGCCAATATTCCGATCCATATATTAAATACAAATCATCCGCAAGATCAAGGTACGATCATACAGGAAAGAACAAACATCAAAAATCCATATGCAATCACAGGTATTGCCGGAAAAGAGGGATTTGTATCTATTTATATTTATAAAAAACATATGTCCAGTGAAGTAGGTTACATTCGTAAAGTACTCAGTATTTTAGAAATGTACAATGTCAGTGTAGAACATATTCCAAGTGGTATTGATTCATTTAGTATCGTTGTCAATAAAAGCGATGTACAAGATAGTTTATATGAAATCTTAGCACGTATCAAAACCGAATTAAAGCCTGATGAAATTCATACCGAAGAAAACTTAGCACTGATTTCTACCGTGGGTAAAAGTATGTCTGATTCGCCAGGGGTTGCCGGTAAATTGTTTAAATCATTGGGAGATCAAAAAATCAACATTCGCATGATTGCCCAGAGTAGTGATGAAATTAACATTACAGTTGCCGTACAATGTAAAGATTTCAAGGCCACCATTCGATCAATTTATGATGCGTTTGTCACAAAGGAGGATCAAAATGTCTAAAAAAACCATTGCCATTGTCGGCGCTACTGGTGCCGTTGGTCAACAGATGCTGCAGTGTTTGGAAGAAAGAAAGATAGATTGTCATTTAAAACTTCTGGCATCTGCACGTTCTAAAGGAAAAGTTTTTTCCTTTATGGATCAAAAAATCACGGTAGAAGAACTATGCGAAGACAGTTTTAAAGATGTGAATTATGCTTTAGGTGCCACCGAAAATGACATCACAAAAACCTGGATGCCTTGGGCACAAAAAGAAGGAACCATCGTCATTGATAATTCCAGTGCATATCGTCTGGATCCTAATGTTCCATTGGTAATTCCGGAAATCAATCCAGAAGATATTCAAAAAAATCAGGGGATCATAGCCAATCCAAATTGTGCTACGATCATTGCCTTAGTAGCATTGTATCCTTTACATCAAGAGTTTAAAATTCGTCGTATGATAGTTTCTACTTACCAGGCTGTTTCCGGAGCTGGTGTTAAAGGAATTCAAGATCTAGAAAATCAAGTAAAAGATCCAGGCATTCCTTCCAGTGCTTTTCCATATCCAATCGCCTATAACTTGATACCGCAGATTGGTGATTTTGATGAAAATGGAATTTCTAAAGAAGAATGGAAACTACAAAATGAAAGTCGCAAGATCCTTCATGATCCAGAGATCTTAGTAAACTGTACATGCGTTCGTGTACCAATCATGCGCTCTCACTCAGAAAGCATTACGATTGAATGTGAAAATGAAATCGATGTTCAAAAAGCACGCACCTTACTAGCGCATGCCAAAGGAGTAAAACTAGTAGATGATCCACAAAACCAGATCTATCCTATGCCATTAGATACTTCTGATCAGGATCTGGTTTATGTTGGCCGTATTCGAAACGATCTATCTGATCCGACAAAACATTCTTTGATCTTATTTTGTTGCGGAGATCAGATTCGTAAAGGTGCTGCCACAAATGCAGTACAAATTCTTGAAGAACTCTTATAACAGAAAGGGGCTGTAACGAATAGATGATTTTTACAGATCATCTGAGCGTTTCAGCTCTTTTGCTTTTTTCGGATCCTTGTTTTTCTCATATTCCTGTCAAACCATCAAAAAAACGCC
>CABVDD010000035.1 GCA_902497095.1 uncultured Faecalicoccus sp. | reverse complement strand
AATTCCAACAGATGCGCATGGAGGATATCGAAAGAGAAGAGAATGCCCGTATTGAACAGGCTGAAAAAAGAGGAAAAGCAGAAGGTTTGAAACAAGGTTTATCCCAGGGAAGAGCCGAAGGCCAAAGAGAGTTGATCAAGACTTTAGCACAAAGTATGACGATTGAACAAATATCAAAAGTTTTACAGAAAAATACAGAAGAGATTCAAAGAATTCTTGAAAACCAATCATAAATGTAATGATTGAAGAAAATTAAATATAATTAGACATATATTAAAAGCCAGGCAGCTCTATTTCAGAGTTTCCTGGCTGATTTTTATATATATTTTTTAGTTTGTTTTCAAAAAATAGATTATGCCTTTTTTTGTAGGTTGGTTAAGGCTAAAAGAATAGAAAGTTTTCCATACTCAAATGTTAGTCCACCTTGAATATAAGATGTATAAGGTTCTACCATAGGAGCATCTGCGCTAAGTTCAATAGTACTTCCCTGTGTAAAACTTCCGGCTGCCATTACTTCATCAAAAGGATATCCAGGCATAGGAGCTGGAAGCACGTGCACAAAAGAATCAATAGGACTGGTTGATTGAATGCCCTGTGTAAATTTGACTAAGTTTTCTTCAGAACCAAGCTCTAATGTTTGTATAATGTCAGTTCTGTCATCATTATAAGCAGGTGATACGTTTTTATATCCTAATTTTTCTAACATATAAGATGCAAAAACGACAGTTTTTAATGCGCTTTTTACAGCGTTTGGTGCCATAAAGATTCCTTTTAAGAAAGAACTATTTAAATTAAAGTTGGCTCCTAGACTCTTACCGATACCAGGCGCTGTTAATCTTTCAGCCACCATATGAATCAAATCAGTACGACCCGCTACATATCCTCCCGTTGTGGCGATTCCTCCGCCCAGGTTTTTCATCAATGAACCAACTACAATATCAGCGCCGGCATGTCCAGGTTCTAGTTTTTCTACCAGTTCTCCATAACAGTTATCTACCATGATGATGACATTTTTATTTACTTCACGAATTTTTTTAATAATTCTTTCAATCTTTGCGATACTTAAAGATAAGCGGTGTGAATATCCTCTGGATCGTTGAATTTCAACTAAACGAACATTGTTTTCTTTTAATCGCTCTATGATTTTTTGATCATCAAAATCATCATTCACTAAATCAATTTGTTCGTATTTTACACCATTAGCTTTTAAAGATTGAGAAGAATTTCCATATAATCCAATCATCTCCTGTAAAGAATCATAAGGATCTCCTGAAAGAGAAATCATAGTATCTCCATGTTTTAAAAGTGCAGATAATGTTAAATAGAGCGCATTGGTTCCGCTCATAATTTGTGGGCGTACCAAAGAATCTTCACATCCTAATACAGATGCGAAAATTTTTTCTATTTTATCTCGTCCTTCATCGTAATTTCCATAACCATTGATATCCGCAAAATCAGAATAAGAAACTTGATTTTCGATAAAAGCAGATAGAATTCTATTAGAATTATATAAACAAATATCATCTATATTTTCATAAATATCTTTTAAAATGGAATCTGATTCCTTTGCCATAGCTAATAAATCACTATCAATTTGTTCTAATATCATAAAGACCTCCCCAATAACACGCAACTTCTATTATACAGGATTATCAAAGATTGAGAATAAATGATTTTGTGTATCTTATAAGCTTTATTGTTTTTTTCATCACTTATTTAACTTTGTACAAATCAAATGGTTTAGTATCGATAAGTAAAAGGATAGTTAAAGAAATATAAACAGTTAGAAGTGATTTTTGAGTGAATATTATCATCAACATATAAATCTTCTATGCTATAATGAGGGGCACAAAAGGAGATTTACGATGTCGATCCAATTACCCGAAAACTATATACAACAAATGAAAGAGCTTCTTAAAGATGACTTTGAAGCCTATATGCAAAGTTTTGAAAAAGAACGTTATTACGGACTACGTGTTAATACAAATAAGATCACTGTAAAAGATTTTTTAAAAATATCTCCTTTTACTTTAGAACCGATTCCATGGACAGATAATGGCTTTTATTATTCAGGTGATCAAAAGCCGGCTAAACATCCATATTACTATGCAGGTCTTTATTATCTTCAAGAACCTTCTGCTATGCTGCCGGCGCAAATTTTGCCGATAGAAGAGAATGAATTTGTGTTGGATACTTGTGCTGCCCCAGGAGGAAAAAGTACAGAATTGGCATCTAAATTACATGATACAGGTTTGTTATTATCTAATGATATCAGTACATCTCGTTGTCAGGGTTTGATCAAAAATCTTGAACTTTTTGGCGCTTATAATACATGGGTTTGCAGTGAAGATATTGTGAATCTTTCAAAACGATTTGTGGAAACATTTGATAAGATTTTGGTAGATGCACCATGTAGCGGGGAAGGAATGTTTAGAAAAGAACCCCATTTAATCCATAGTTGGATAGAAAGAGATGATACATATTATCCACCTATTCAAAAAGAAATCTTATCATCAGCGGTGAAGATGTTAAAACCAGGAGGTATGCTTGTTTATTCCACATGTACTTTCTCTGTAAAAGAAAATGAAGAAGTCGTTCAAGATGTATTAGATAGATATTCAGATTTGCATCTAGTACCTATTCCTAAATTTCCAGGTTTTGCTAGTGGTATACATATGGAAGAATGTGTGCGGTTATATCCACATAAGATAAAAGGAGAAGGTCACTTTGTTGCCTTGCTGCAAAAAGAGGGAAAAGCTACTCAAAAGACTTTTAAAAGTAAAAGCTCTGCTTTGCCAGAATCATTTAAGGAATTTTTAAATGTATGCTCATTTGATTTTTCTAAGGGATGTTTTTCTATCAAGAAGGATAAGATCATTTGGAGTCCTCAACAACTTCCTGAACAGACAAAATGGCGTTTATTACGATCTGGGCTTATTTGTGGGGAAATAAAAAAGAATCATTTTGAACCAAGTCAAGCTTTAGCTCTTGCACTTAAAAAAGATCAATTTAAAAACATAGTTGATTTACCTATAGATGATGTAAGAGTGATTAAATATCTAAAAGGAGAAACGATCGATATCAAAGATTTGGATACGAAATCAAAAGGGTGGATATTAGTTTGTGTCAATGGCTTTCCGTTAGGTTTTGGAAAGATCGACAAAGGAATCATAAAAAATAAATATGCGAAAGGATGGAGATGGCAATGAGATTGGATAAATTTCTATCTCATATGGGATATGGTACCCGAAATGAAGTCAAACATATCATAAAAAATGGCTGGGTAACTATTGAAGGAAAGACGATAAAAAAAGCAGATTTTCAAGTGCAGCAGGATCAAATCGTCTATGTAGATGATGTGCCTGTATCTTATGTTCAATATGAGTATTATATTTTAAATAAACCAGCTGGTTATGTCAGCGCTACAGAAGATAATCTTCATCCCACGGTGATGGAGTTGATCCCTAGTGTAAGAAGTGATCTCTATCCGGTAGGACGTCTTGATTTAGATACGGAAGGTTTATTGCTGGTGTGTAACGATGGAAAGCTAACACATGATCTTTTATCACCTAAAAAGCATGTACAAAAAAAATACTATGTTGAATTTGAAGGATCCTTACCAGAAAATGCAATTGAAATTTTTAATAAGCCTATGGATTTAGAGGACTTTATTACAAAGCCTGCCATATTAGAAATATTAGATACCAATAAAGCCTATTTAACGATCAGTGAAGGAAAATTTCATCAGGTAAAACGTATGTTTCAAAAGGTAGGGTGTGAAGTTACTTATTTACAAAGAGTATGTTTTGGGCCATTAGAACTTAAAGACTTAAAAATAGGTCAGTCTAGAGCACTAACACCGAAGGAAATAGAATCTTTAAAAACGCATGATGATTAATCATGAATATAATAAGGATATCAAAAAGGATTTAATCATAAAGGCAAGTGAAGATTCAGATAACGTGTTTTTTATAACTATAAAGAAAATAAACGAAATCTTTTTTTGCCGTCGCATATCATAAGTGCGTGGATTGAAATAGTAAATATGGTTGGTTTTTCGTAGCAGCTTTAGGTCGCACTTTTATCATTTTAGGCTATTTCAAAGCTTATATTTTTTGTCTGGATCAACGTCACTTTTATTACTATGAAGATACTTCTAAAAATTTACAAAACCTCTTAAATCAATTATAATATCCAAGCATTTTATCTTAAGGAAAGTTTAGGTTAGATTAATAGAAGGGAGATTTTGTATGATTACTTTTTTTCAAAAAAATATTGAACCTAATAAAAAACTAAAGACCTTAGAAATGATAGTTTTGGTTTTACTGATTATTGGATCCATTGTTTCTTATGGAGTTGGGTTTTCTAAAGTACATTCTAATGTAGGTGATTTTCAATTTGTTCAAAGCATGCAGATGATACGCGATACGGATATGGAAGATTATGATGGGGAAGAAAACGCAATGTGCGATGTAACGTATCGAAATGGGGATAAAGAATTGATTGTCACACTACCTTATGAGGAGTATGAAAAACTTGATTCAGATACCATTACAGCATATGAGTTTAAAAGTGAAAGTGGAGTTCCACTGTATTTTGATCATAAAGATGTTAGCCGACAAGAAGTGCAGCATGAATATGAACAAACAATGGCGAATCAATCTATGCCGATCTTTAACTTTGCCAATGCATCAATCATTTTAATATTATCGTTATTGATCATGATGTTGTTTTCCAGGCAGTTTACCACTTATGAAAAATCCTGGTTTATGTCAATTATGGTATTGGCAACTATATTCTCGGTATTATTTCCAGAAGAAAGTGCTAATGGAATCAATGGAATTTTGATCATGTGGTTGTATCTGTTAGATACATTCTTAAATATTCTATGTGAACTTTTAATATCCAAACAATCCAGATACAATTTTCTGGTCTCGGTTCTTGTGGAAATTACAGAAATCGCAATGTCTCTTGTCTTAATGTATCGTTTTGCGACTTTGGCAACAACTTTGTTGTTCTGGTTGCCTATCGATATCATCAGTTACATCAACTGGTCTAGACACAAAGATGAAGAAGAGAGTGAGTTGACGGTTGTTCGCCGTTTGAAAGGATGGCAGGAAGTATTAGTTATTACTGGCATTGTAGTATGGACGCTGGTTGTAGGTTATTTTATCAGTGGTCTGGATATCACAACAGATTTTTATCATAATCAAACATTAGAGACGGCTGTTGTTTATATTGATGCCTGCGCCTCGGCTGTAGGTATCGCCAATGGATTATTTATTTTCTTTAGATTTAGAGAACAATGGATCGCATGGTATATTTGTGCAGCGCTGGAAGCGGTGATCAATATAATTTCCGGACAATATGTATTATTGATTTTGAAGTTAGGATATTTCACCAATACAACATATGGATATATTAAATGGAGCAAATATATCAAGTCGCATCAGGAACAAGAGAAGCTTTCAATCTTCTGATAAAATCTTGAGGATATTTTATAGAACTGATACAATAAATAATGTAGAAAATAAGAAATGGGAGTGAAAAGTATGGCTATTTCTGCAGGAGATTTTAGAACAGGTTTAACTTTGATCGTAGATGGAGATCCTTGGCAAGTTCTGGATTTTCAACATGTGAAACCAGGAAAAGGTGCTGCCATCTTAAAGACAAAGATGAAGAATTTAAAAACAGGTAATACACAAGAAAGAAATTTCAATGCTTCAACAAAGTTTGAACAAGCACAAATTTCTAAAAAGACAGCACAGTATTCTTATCAGGCTGATAATACTTATTATTTTATGGATATGGAAACCTATGATACATATGAACTGAGCGAAGAACAAGTAGGATTCAACAAGTATTTTATTGTTGAAGGTGCAGAAGTTTCTTTGATGTTCTTTGAAGGGGATTTGTTGTCAGTATCCGTTCCGGAAAAAGTAGAATTAACAGTAGCCGAAACAGATGCCGCTATCAAAGGGGCACCATCCAACCAAACCAAAGATGCTGTGACCGATACCGGACTTTCATTAAGAGTTCCACAGTTCATCGAACCGGGTGAAAAAATCGTTGTATTCTCAACAGATGGAAAGTATGCAGGAAGAGCTTAATCAGCTCTTCTTTTTTGAGTTATGAATAGAAAAGTTGTTTTAATTACCGGTGGAGCCTGTGGTATCGGCAGGGCTATTGCCTTAGAACTGGCTAAAAATAAATATGATATAGTTATAAATTATTTGACATCTAAACAAGCGGCCATTTCATTACAAGATGAAATTATAAAGAAGTATGGAGTTCGTTGTATATCGATTTGTGCAGATGTTTCAGATGTAATGCAGGTGGATCAGATGGTCACGAAAATAGAAGAAGAATTAGGTGGTGTAGATGTATTGGTCAACAATGCCGCCATCGATCTTTCTAATTTATTTCATCTAAAAAATGCAGAAGAATTTCGCAGGACATTGGATGTAAATGTCGTAGGGGCTTTTAATTGCAGTAAGAGGGTATATCGACATATGTTGGATCAGGAATATGGTCGAATTATAAACATTGCTTCTACAAATGGGATCAATACATATTATCCTATGTGCATTGATTATGATGCATCAAAAGCGGCATTGATTTCAGTAACGCATAATCTGGCTTTTGAATTTGCTCCCTATATTCATGTGAATTGTATTGCGCCAGGCTTTATTGGAACAGAAAATGAATTGGATGGCTATGATGAAGAATTTCTTAAAGAAGAAATTGATAAAATTATGGTAAAGCGCTATGGCGATCCTGAAGAAGTAGCCTATCTGGTAAAATTTTTGATTAGTGAAGAAGCAAATTATATAAACAATACTGTCATACGAATTGATGGCGGTCAGGTTGGCAGTTGTTAAAGGAAAGAGGATTTATACAAAAATTTAGGATCGAAACAGGAGAATGTTATGAATATAAAAACTGCGACAATGCAAGATCTTGAAACCATCAGTGCCATTGAAAAAGAATGTTTTCCACCCGAACAGGCATGTACTAAAGAACAATTTCAACAGCGATTGACCTATTATCCCAATCACTTTTGGTTGTTAGAAAAAGAGGGGAAAGTCATTAGTTTTGTAGATGGCTTTTGTACCAATGAAAAGATATTGACTGATGTGATGTATGAAAAAGCTGATATGCATAATGAAGATGGAAAAATTCAGATGATCTTTGGTGTGAATACATTGCCGGCCTATCGTAAAAAAGGATATGCTTCTTTATTGATTCGATATATAATAGAGCAGTCGCAAAAACAAGGTCGAGAAGCTATCGTACTTACATGTAAAGAAGAAAAAATTTCGTTTTATGAACATTTGGGATTTGAAAATCAGGGAATTTCTTCTTCCACACATGGAGATGTGAAATGGTATCAGATGATAAGGAGATTGTAAACGATGAAAGTAGAAGAAATATTACAAAAATCTAGAGAAAATATGAATGATCTATGTAAGTCTTGTCCAGTTTGTAACGGAAAGGCTTGTAAAAATACAATGCCTGGCCCTGGTGCTAAAGGTAGTGGAACTGTGGCTATTCGCAATTTTGATGCTTGGAAAAATATTCATCTTGTGATGGATACAATTTGTGAAAATTCTCCGGTATCCACCAAAACAGAGTTATTTGGACATACGTTTCGTTTACCGGTTTTTGCCGGACCAGTAGGTGCCGTAAGTATGCATTATGGAGATGCTTATGTAGATCAAACCTATAACAAAATTCTGGTCAAGGCTTGTAAAGAGGCAGGTATCTTAGCCTTTACCGGAGATGGTATGGATGATCAGATCATGGTTGAGGCAACAAAAAATATTAAAGAGAATGAGGGAATCGGAATTCCTACCATTAAGCCTTGGACAAAGGAGACGGTCATGAAGAAATTGGATCTTGCCAAAAAGGCGGATGCGTTGGCGATTGCCATGGATATTGATGCGGCCGGTTTGCCTTTTTTAAAGGGGTTTGTACCTCCTGCTGGAAGAAAGAGTGTAAGTGAACTAAAAGAAATTGTGCATGCCGCAAAAGTTCCGTTTATTTTAAAAGGAATATTAAGCGTAAAAGGTGCTTTAAAAGCCAAAGAAGCGGGTGCCTCTGCCATTGTCGTCAGCAATCATGGCGGTCGTGTATTAGATGATACACCAACAACGGCAGAAGTATTAGAAGAAATTGTACAAGCGGTTGGAAACGAAATGACTGTTTTAGTAGATGGAGGCATTCGTTCAGGACAAGACATTTTTAAAGCATTAGCTTTGGGAGCTGACGGTGTTTTGATTGCTCGTCCATTTGTCAATATGATTTATGGGGGAAAAGAGGAAGGTGTAAAAGCTTTGGTTGATAAATTGGAACAAGAATTGATGGATACTATGGAAATGTGCGGAGCACATTCTATTTTGGAAATTACTCGAGATATGATTCGATAAAAAAATCAGCTATAACATGTGAAAATTATCCAGATGTTATAGCTTTTTTTTGTTAATAGCCTAATTCTTCGCCGACTAAGATCACAGAAATTCGATCGGTTTGCCCGCTTCGTCTTGTGATTAAAATTTGATTACAGATACAATCAGGAACTAAACAATCCATGCATCGTCCAACTTTTGCGCAAGGCGTATCTTTATGAAGACGTGTTGTATTAGGTGGAGTTGCCATATTGCGTACACGCTGTATGCCGCTTTCTACATCAGGTACGACTTTATTCATTCCGGCAATGATCAAGACATGTTCTGGTCCGTAACATAAATAACAGATACGATTGGCTCTTCCATCGATATTGATCAATTCGCCGTCTAAAGTAATCGCATTGGTACTCATAAGAAAATAATCAGCTGTAAATATTTTAGAAGCCTGTTCTTTAGGATCGCCTTGTGTTCGATCAATGGCATTATAGTCACCTTGTTTAAGTGCTTCTAAAAGACCGATTTCTTCTAATGTCATGGATCCTCCCCAGCCGATAGAACTTTTAGTCGGTATAAGTTCTAAGGCTTTTTGTAAGGCTTCTTCTTTAGTGGCACAATAATAGCCTTGGATATTGCGTTTGTTTAAATTTTTAATGATAGTTGATGCTGTATTTTGAAATGATAGTAGTTTTGGATTCATGATACGATCCTCCTTTATAATCTTATTATAGCGCATCATTTGACTTGAAATATACCCTATAGAGGTATATAATACGCCTAGAAGGTGATAAAAATGGCAGATAAAACAATACATAAAAAACATACACCGCGTTCTGAAGAAGAAATAAAACTCTTAAAAAATCGTTTACATCGCATGATGGGACAATTGAGCGGTATTGAAAAGATGTTGGACGAAGGACGTTATTGTGGTGATATCCTGATCCAGGTTTCGGCTTTGGAAAGTGCTTTACAGTCTTTAGGGTATTTGATTCTTCATGATCATTTGGAAACTTGCGTACGAGAAAAAGTTAAAGAAGATGATGCCGAAGTGATGGAAGAAGTTATGATGCTTATAAAAAAACTAAAATAGAGGTATAGTTATGGAAAAACAGTTTGATGTGATTGGAATGACTTGTGCAGCTTGTCAATCAAATGTCACCAAGGCGGTTTCAAAACTAGAGGGCGTCCAGGATGTTGATGTTTCGTTACTATCGAACTCAATGAAAGTAAAATATGATGAAACAAAAACGGATATCGGCTTGATTTGCGATGCGGTAGAACATGCAGGCTATGGGGCCAGAGAAAAAGGTGGTTTCAAGGAAGATTCTTCTTTTCAAGAAGAGTGGAATCAAAAAAAGGAAGCTGCCAAAAAAGAACAAAAAGAGTCTTTACATCGACTTTTGGCATCTGTAATTTTATTGATTCCGCTGATGTTGATTGCGATGGGGCCTATGTTAGGATTGCCGATTTTGGCAGGTGAAGAAAATGCCATGATTTCTGGTTTAAGTCAGGTCTTGATTTCATTTTGGATTTTGAGTATCCAAAGACATTTCTTCGTACATGGTTTAAAATCGTTATTTCATAAAGCACCGAATATGGATAGCCTTGTAGCTATTGGTTCAGGAGCTAGTTTCATCTATGGACTTTATGCCTTATATCGCATGGCATATGGATTTGGCTATGGTGATCTTGAAATGGTTCATCATTCCATGCATGCTTTGTATTTTGAATCTGCTGCAATGATCGTTACATTGGTCAGCGTTGGAAAATATCTGGAATCCAGATCAAAACGTAAAACAGGGGATGCCTTGGATAAGTTGATGGATCTCAGTCCTAAAACGGCCTGTGTCATTCGTGATGGCAAAGAGATCATCATACCAGCTAGTGAATTGGTAACTAAAGATCATATTGTGATTCGTCCAGGAGATCGTATTCCTGCTGATGGGATCCTTCTTTCCGGAAATGGTGTGGTCGATCAAAGTGCTATAACCGGAGAAAGTGTTCCTGTAGATAAAGAGCCAGGAGATGCGGTCATATCGGCTACGTTAAATCAAAACGGATCTTTTATCTTTGAAGCAAACAAGGTGGGAGAAGATACGACTTTATCGCAAATTATCAAATTGGTTGATGAAGCAGGAAATTCAAAAGCACCTATTGCCCGTGTAGCAGATAAAGTCAGCGGTATTTTTGTTCCTATCGTAATCGGTATTGCGATCATAACAGGAATCGTTTGGATCATTGCCGGACAAACATTTGAGTTTGCCTTATCCAATGCGGTAGCTGTGCTTGTGATCTCGTGCCCATGTGCATTGGGTCTTGCGACACCGGTTGCGATCATGGTTTCAACTGGAAAAGCTGCCGAATATGGTATTTTGATCAAAAATGCAGCGGCTCTGGAAAATCTGGCTTATATGGATACCATTGTCTTAGATAAGACGGGTACTATAACTAGTGGAAAACCTAGTGTGCAACAAGTGCATACAAATTTAGATACAAACCAATTTTTAACTTTAGCTGCAAGTCTTGAAAGCGGCAGCGGTCATCCACTGGCCAAAGCTGTTGTAGAGTATGCCAACAAACAACACATTTCTTTGATTTCCATAGATCAGTTTGAATCCGTAAATGGAAAAGGTGTTACAGGCATGATACAGGGAAAATCCTTACTGGCTGGAAATTATAAGTTTTGTAAGGAGCAGGGCGTAACATTTACAAAGGATATGATTGATTCGCTAGAAGAAGCAGCTAATAAAGGCTGGACTCCTTTGATTTTTGCACAGGAAAAAAAAGTGATCGGTTGGATCCATGTGGCCGATACCATCAAAGAAAGCAGTAAAAAAGCTATTCAAGCTTTTAAAGATAAAGGCTTGCATGTGGTCATGTTGACAGGAGACAATCAAAAAACGGCACAAGCTATTGCTCAGAATTTGCGTGTTGATGAAGTCATTAGTGATGTATTACCAACAGATAAAGAAAATGTGATTCGAACACTGCAAGATCAAGGACGAAAAGTTATCATGGTAGGTGATGGTATCAATGATGCACCCGCTTTGATGCGAGCTGATATTGGTATGGCGATTGGCAATGGTACTGATATTGCGATAGATAGTGCCGATATTGTATTGATGAAAAGTTCTTTATTGGATGTAAATACGGCAATTGATTTAAGTCGTAAGACCATTCGTAATATTCATATGAATTTATTCTGGGCATTCTTCTATAATGCGCTTGGAATACCATTGGCAGCTGGTATATTTTATCCATTCTTTGGATGGCTTTTATCACCGATGATCGGAAGTGCTGCCATGTCCTTAAGTTCCGTGTGTGTATGTACGAATGCTTTACGTTTACGTTGGTTTAAACCAGAAATCGTAATGGAAAATACAGAAGAAAAAAGAGAAGAAAAGAAAGTGGAGGAAACAAAAATGAAAAAAACAATTAAGGTAGAAGGAATGATGTGTCAACATTGTGTAGCACATGTAAAGAAAGCTTTAGAAGATGTTGCAGGTGTAAGTGCTGCTGATGTAAATCTGGATACTGGAATGGCAAGTGTACAGATGGAAACAGATGTGGCCGATGAAACTTTAAAGAAAGCCATCGAAGAAGCTGGATATACACCGGTATCTGTAGAGTAAGAACTTTGGTTCTTACTTTTTTTGTTTATGATAAGTTTTTAGTATAAGGTAACTGGCGTTTAAATAATAAGAAAATGGATTGTCTAAAGACTCTTTATATGTTTTAAAGAACGTTAAATTTTATACAAAATTTAAAATATGTAAAATTGTAAACTTTATTTATTTTATGTTTAGCTTATTTATAAAATAAACAGATAAAAAACTGTTTTTGTTACTCCAAAATGGCTTAAAATGTGTTAGAATTTCCATATTGAAAGGGGTTACAGAATATGGACAGAAAGGCAGGCCTTCTTTGTCCATTGTTTTCTGTGCCGGGAAATCAAGGCATTGGAGACTTTGGGGCAAAGACATTAAAAATGATTGATTGTATTGTGGAAGCCGGATACAAGGTATGGCAAATCTTACCATTACAGGTAACAGGATATACACATTCACCATATCAAACACTCTCCAGCTTTGCCGGTGATCCAATATATATCAATATCGATCGTTTAAGTGAATGGGGACTTTTGACACAAAGCTCCGTGATCAATTGTAATAAATTTAAAAATTTTGTGGATTATCCATTAGTAAAGGAGTTTAAAGAGAAATATTTTGAACGAGCTTATAAAGCTTTTAAAAAAAATATCGATCTTTTTAAAAATGAGTACGAGATTTTTTTAAAAGAAGCCTTTTGGTTGGAAGACTGGGTAACATATCAATTGTTCCATGAGCTTCATGAAGGTGCTTCATGGAATGAATGGGATGAAGAATATCGTAATTATCCACAAGAGCATGATATTGATCTAGATGATTACCAAGAGCAGATGGACTATTATCGCTTTTTACAATTTGTTTTTTATAAACAATTCCAGGAAGTAGTAGATTATGCACATCAAAAGGGATTGGAAATCATGGGTGATATTCCATTTTATGTAGATTATGACAGTGCTGATGTCTGGGGAAATAAAGAATATTTCTTATTAGATGAAAATGGTAAACCAGAATTTGTGGCAGGTTGTCCACCTGATTATTTTAGTGAGACAGGCCAACGATGGGGAATGCCGATTTATGATTTTGATGCTCAGGAAAAAGATGGGTTTAAATTCTGGTGCGATCGAGTGCGTTGGACAGCTCGCTATTTTGATAAAGTAAGGATCGATCATTTCCGTGCCTTTGATACATATTGGAAAATCCCGGCTTCCTGTCCTACTGCCATAGAAGGAGAGTGGGTGCTAGGACCAGCACAAAAACTTTTGGATGCGATCCAGAAAGCCTGTCCTGATGTAGAGCTGATTGCGGAAGATTTAGGAATCATACGAAAAGAAGTCACAGAACTAGCCGAAGCTAATAATATTCCAGGTATGGAAGTTTTGTTGTTTAAAATGGAATCTAAATTATTAAGAAAACCTCTTTCAAAACATAAGGTTGTATATACAGGTACACACGATAATGGAACCATTATGGAAGAGTATGGCAAATATGATTCCAATCGTAGGATCAGTTTGCGCCGTTTCTTTAAAAAAAGAGGTTATCATGAACGTGCTTTTTATGATATAGTCTGTCATTATGCACTAGATACAGATTCTGATCTTGCGATGTTACCAATTTGGGATATTTGTGGTTATAAAGAAGAAGCTAGAATCAATCTTCCAGGAACGGTAAGCAGTCATAACTGGACGTGGAAATTAAAAGACTTTAAAACCTTTCCACAGGAATTATTAAAGACAAAACAATGGATCATTGATGCAGACCGTTAGGTCTGTATTTTTAAAAGGAGATCGCAAAATGTTACAGATTAAAAACGCACATGTTTATACACCCAAGGATATTGGCATACAAGATATTTGGATTGCGGGTGGAAAAATTGAAAAAGTAAGTAATGAATTGCCATGTATAGAAGGCATGGATTTTATAGATGCGACAGGTAAAATCGCAACACCAGGACTTATAGATCGCCATGTACATATTATCGGCGGTGGCGGTGAAGGTGGATTTAGCACGCAGGCACCGGCTGTGACTTTATCGCGATTGGTTTGTGCCGGCTTAACAAGTGTAGTAGGACTTTTGGGAACAGATGGAATCACGCGAAGTGTAGATCATTTAGTAGCCCAGGCCAAAGCTTTAAAAGAACAAGGTATTTCTGTCTATTGCATGACGGGTTCTTATGGATTTCCTGCTGTAACAATTACGGATTCTGTACAAAAAGATATCGTATTTATTGATGAGATCATCGGTTGTAAACTAGCTTTATCCGATCATCGCTCCAGTCATATTACATATGATGAATTCATACATTTGGCAAGTGATGTTCGTGTGGCAGGAATGTTATCTAAAAAAGCAGGTATATTAACTTTACATTTAGGTGATGAAAGACAAGGGTTACAAATGGTGATGGATGCATTAGATAACACAGATATTCCTATAAAAACATTTCAACCGACACATGTAAATCGCAATGATGCCTTACTAAAACAAGCATTTGATTTTGCGAAAAAAGGTGGAACAATTGATATAACTTGTGATTCTTTGGAAGGTGTTTATCAAGCATTGATACAAGCCAAAAAAGAAGGCGTTAATATGGATCAAATCACCTTGAGCTCAGATGGACAGGGCAGCTGGTCAGAATATGATGCACAAGGAAATCTTTTGCGTATTGGCGTATCGGATGTAGATACGATTTATAAACAGATCGTATATTTGATAAAACAAAAAAACTGGTCCATGGAGGATGCTTTAGTTTTTGGAACTTGTAATGTGGCTAGTGCATTAGAATTATATCCGCAAAAAGGTATACTTCAGAATGGAAGTGATGCCGATTTGTTATTGTGGGACAAAGATTTACATTTGGATACGGTAATCGCAAATGGAAAAATCTTGATGAAAGATAAAAAATTGGTGTTTTAGAGGTTATTGTTGTTAATAGTTAATACTTTTTTGTTTAAATCACGTGATTTATATTCTAGTTTTCCTATAATATAAGTATATAAGGAGAATAGCGATGAAAAAGAAGATTGATTTACGTAAAACTTTATTTGAAATTTGCACTCAATATCCGGAAGTTACTGATATTTTATACCAGTTAGGATTTACAGAAATCACAAAACAAAGTCTTTTGAATTCTGCCGGACGTGTTGTGACGGTTCCAAAAAAGGTATTGATTTAGATATCATTGTAAAAACTTTACAGAATGCAGGCTTTGAAGTAGAAGGTTATAAGAGTCAAAGTAACATATTTGACGATTGAACCAAAGACAAAAAGTTTTATAAGAAAAAAAACAATTTGATGAGAGTCAGATTGTTTTTTTAAGAGGTTAAGATAAATTCATTTTTATGATAGCGAAGCAATCCATCTTTTTGCATCTTGGATAGCTCATTCGATAAAGCACTGCGATCCACACCCAGGTAGTCCGCTAATTGTTGACGAGAAAAAGGAATGTGAAAATGATTGCTTCCTTTTTGTAGAGCTTGTTCTGATAAATAAGAAATGAGTCTTCCACGAATAGATTTAGAAGCTGTATGAAGCATTCTTTTTGAAAGATTTAAATTTTTTTGCGCTGATATACGAATTAAATTATGAATTGCTTGTTGATGGTATTGACAATTATGGCAACAAGTAGTCATAAGTTTAGAAGTATCTATAAAATGAATTACCCCTTTGAGATTTCACCACCTTCCGAGAGGTGTTGTTGGGTGTTATTAAAGCCCCGGAAACCCTTGAAAATACGCCAATTTATCCATGCGAAGGCGTTATAGGCTGTTATCGAACATTACCGCATTTTTATGGCCTCACGGACGCTCGTGAGGGAAAAATTAAGGGCAAAACACAGGGAACGACAAGAGAATGAAATGGCAAAGAGAACTGTCGTGATGTGTGCCAGGCTCCGCCGGAGCCTCCCCTGTGTGAAGCCGGACAACTGAATATAGCG
The DNA here is from genome assembly GCA_902497095.1 of uncultured Faecalicoccus sp. Taxonomy (GTDB): domain Bacteria; phylum Bacillota_I; class Bacilli_A; order Erysipelotrichales; family Erysipelotrichaceae; genus Faecalicoccus. The sequence goes on along the minus strand of CABVDD010000035.1, from coordinate 5,210 downwards.
GCTCTTGTGAGCCGATGGATTGACGGACATTAGTGTTTCTGCTGATGTCCGTTTTTCTATGCCTAAAATCAGATGCGAAAGGGGGTTCCGGGCTGGACCTCCTTTTTGTGTCTCAATGGAGGTGAGAAGCATTGAGCGACAAGCCCGCGTCACCTGCAAGGGGACGAAAGAAAACCGCCCCGCCTGCCCAGCAGCCACCCCAGGAAGAAGTGGTGGTCCGCCTGCCGCTGACCGACCTTCACCCATTCCCGGACCATCCTTTTCAGGTACGGGACGATGAGGAAATGCGGGAGACAATCCAGAGCGTCAAAGAGTATGGCGTGATTGTCCCTGCCATCGTGCGGCCCCGCGAGGAAGGCGGCTATGAGATTGTGGCCGGACACCGGCGTAAATACGCCTGTGAGCAGGCCGGTCTGGATACCATGCCGGTTCTGATCCGCAACCTGGACCGGGATGCGGCCACCATCATCATGGTGGACAGCAACCTTCAGCGGGAGAACATCCTTCCCAGCGAAAGGGCCAAGGCGTACAAGATGAAGCTGGAGGCTATCAAGCGGCAGGGCGCACGAAACGATTTGACTTCGCCGAAAATTTCGGCGAAGTTGAGAAGTGATGATGAGATCGGCCAGCAGATGGGGGTCAGCGGCGATACTGTCCGCAACTATATTTACCTGACGAACCTGGTCCCGGAGCTGATGCAGATGGTGGATGATGGCAAGATTGCACTTTCACCCGCTTATCAGATTGCGGCTCTCAAGCCGGAGGAACAGCAGATACTCGTCACCACGATAGACTATGAGCAGGCCACCCCGTCACTCTCCCAGGCCCAGCGGATGAAGAAATTCAGCCAGACCGGGAAACTCAATGAGGACAGTATGCTGGCAATCATGTCCGAGGAAAAGAAGCCGGAGAAATTCAGCCTGACTTTGGACGGGGACCGCATACGCAAGTATTTTCCAAAATCCTATACGCCCCTGCAAATGGAGAACACCATCATCAAGCTGCTTGAGGCATGGCAGAGGAAACGCCAGCGCAGCCAGGAGCGATAAAACCGAATACACCTAACCCGCCGGACAATCCATTTGCCCGGCCTTTTCATTTTCACAAGGAGGTATCCATGTATATCAACACTTTCAAATACACACCGGCAGATGTAGACTGCAAACTTTGCACCGAGTATGTCAAGAAATTTGGCTGCACCGCCTGCGGCTGCCCCTGGATGGCCGAGCGCATTGAGGCGGGCGTTGTGAACTATGCAGAGGTGGTCCGGCAGATGTTTCCCCATGACAAGCGCCTGATGGCCCGCCTGGAACCGCTGATCCGGGATTTCCCCGGTATGCTCTGGAAGGATGAGCGTCACCGGCAGCGCATGGAGGGCGTGAAAATCCACCTGGGCCACAGCAAGCGCCGGGACACGCCTGCCTTCTTTGCGGTCATGTTCCTGTTCACTTCCGATGAGGACATTTACCGCCGCGCTGGAAACTGCCTGTGCAGGCGGGGCGCGGAGTTCGATTATGCAAGGCTCCATGAGATTTCGCCCCATGACTACACCCTCTATATCGCTGCGCGGGGCATCTACACCAACGCGGGAGGACTGACAACCCGTGACCTGGCAGATGCCGAGGTTGTAGACGCTGCGGCGCTCCGCATGATTGTGAACGCCCTGCTCATCGCCCGGTATGGCTGTGCGGTCCTGGATATTCACGAAAGGGGGAGCAAGGCATGAAACCTCTGCATCTTCCGCTGGAAGGCCACGATCTGCTGGCTGTGGAACGGTTCAAGGACGATACCCGGCACATGGCAGAATTTCTTATTCTGTCCACCCACTGTCCCCTAGGGCGCAGGGGCCAGTATAAGCGGCTGTTTCTGACCGAGGACGAATATGCCCGGATGCGGTCCCTGGAACGCCAGGGCCAGCTTCAGATCCGCCGTCACGCTGCAATCATCGAGGGGCATATCCTGCCCGACAAACCCAAAAAGCGCCGCCATTGATGGCAGGCGCACCCATAGGAGGATTTAAGTATGGACGCTTATGAAGCATTGAAAGAAACCTTTGACGATCTGTTCCAGCAGGCGGTGGAGGAAGGCTGCTACACCGAGGACGAAGCTGCCGAGCTGGTGGAAAGCCTGGACATTTACAGTCTGTTGCAGGTGGTCCGCCATAATGCCACAACGGTGTATTCCTACATCACCCAGGGAAGGCAGGAACGGTCCTTTAACTACCGGGGAGAGGACCTGTTCCGCCAGAAAGCCAGCCTGCTGTATGAGGAAACCGACCAGGTGACAATGGAGATCGTGGTGGCTACCCGCACCTTGGAGCTGTGGCTCCTGGAAGATATGTCCCTGGCGGTTGTCTCCTGCGTGAGCGTGAACTACGACCATGACGGTTATATCACGCAGTACCGCACCATCAAAGATACGCCGGTCATGGACAGCGAGCTGTGCCTGGACCTGGGCGAGCTTGTGAAGGACTTAAACGGGCTGTGCGGCCCGGTGTATGAACATACCCAGCCGGTCTATGAACCGTAACCAGTAAGGCGGCTGGCCCCAGGGCCGGGCCGCCCTTTCAGAATGGGAGTGATGAATATGGCAGTTTTTCGCGTAGAGCGCACACGGGACTACACCGTGATGAGCAACTACCACCTGAAAGATACCGGCCTGACCCTGAAAGCCAAGGGGCTTCTTTCTATGATGCTCTCCCTGCCGGATGAGTGGAATTACACCACGCGGGGCCTGGCCTCCATCTGCAAGGAAAGCGTGGAGACGATTGGCAAGACCCTCCGGGAGCTGGAAAGCGCGGGGTATCTGACCCGCAGGCAGCTCCGGGGCAAGAATGGCCGGATCACCGATACCGAGTACACCATCTTTGAGAAGCCGGTCAAGCCCCAGCCGGAACCGGCCCCGCCAGATACGGCTTCACCAGGTACGGAAAACCCGGATATGGTAAATCCAGATATGGAAACACCAGATATGGCTGTACCAGATACGGAAAACCCGCCGCAATTAAATACTAAGAAATCAAATATCCAAAAATCAAATACTCATGGATCAAATACTCATTCATTCTTTCCTTCTGCACCTGCGGCGGCAGAGACGGACGGACAGACGGAAGTGATGGAGAAACGAGAAGAAATCAGGGATCAGATTGAGTACGAGCATATCTGTAATTCCCTGAACCGAGAACAGATAGACGAGTTCGTGGAAATCATGCTGGAAGTGGCGCTGACCAAAAGCCCCACCATCAAGATTGGGCGGGATGCGGAATACCCCACCGCTTTTGTTCAGCAGCGGTTTGCGAAGATCACCTGTTCCCATATCGAAAAAGTGCTGGACGGTATCCACGAAAACACCACCCGCGTCTGGAACACCAAGGCATATCTGATGGCGGCGCTGTTCAATGCACCGTCCTCTCTGGACAACCACTACACGATGCTGGTCAATCACGACCTTTACGGAGGCGGCTCATAAGGGCCGCCTTTTCTGCACCCCGGACATGGGGAGAAAGGAGTTTCGCATGAAACGCCCGCTTGCGTATATCACCGCCCATTGGGGCGACAACGAGTTTGAGAACACCGAAAACGCCGCCAAATACTGCCGCCTGGTCTACGAGGCCGGATTTTCGCCGATCTGCCCGCTTCTGTTCCTGCCGCTGTTTTTGAAGGACAGCATCCCCCAGGAGCATAAGGACGGGATCGACATGGCACGCGACTATCTCCGCCGCGCTTCTGTGCTGGTGGTCTGTGGCGGTACGGTGGATGAGGCCATGAAGAATGACATTGCCGTGGCCGAGCGGCTGCGGATCACCGCCACCACTCTGGACGGTATTTTGACGGTTAAAGGCCAGGGCCGCGAGGATGGCGGCAAAAAGGGAGCCTGAACCATGCGGGGGAAATACCTGCTCCGCCGTTTGGTGGTTCCGCCTTAGACGGGGCCGCCGCTTTCATCCTGACAGAAGGGAGTGATTTTGATGCAGGAAGAAGTGGAAAACAGGACATTGACGCTGACGGTCAATGCCACCAAGTTCACCGGGCGGGTCCTGAAAGCGGCGCTTTCCAAGTACCTGGCCCACCGCAAGAACAAGAAGCTGCAAAAGAGCCGGGACAGCCCGGACGGTGTGAAGCCATACGGCAGGGTCAGCATGGAGGACCTGAAAAAGCAGTACGGCGATATGAAGGAGATCGACCTGCAAGACAAGGGGCTTCGGAGTTTTGACCGGATTGCCCGCGAGTACAAGGTCCAGTATGCGGTCTATAAAACGGCAAAGGGCCAGTATCAGATTTTCTTCAAGGCTCCCAGTGAGGCGAGTATGAACGCCGCCTTCCAGAAGTATTCCAAGAACCGGCTGAAAAAGGAGCAGCGCCGGGAGTCAGTGCTGGGTAAGCTCAAGAAGTTCAAGGAGCTGGTGAAAGCCCCGGTCCCGAACCGTGAGAAACGGAGGGAACAGGAACGATGAGACAGCTCGATTTGAAAAAACTTCTGCTCCCCAACCTGCCCTATCTGCTGATCGGCCTCTATGCCACCAAGCTGGGCGAGGCATGGCGGCTGGCTCCGGGCGCGGACGCTTCGGCCAAGCTGCTGGGCCTGATGGATGGATTTGCCGCCGCCTTTCAGTCGGCGCTCCCCAGCTTTCACCCGGTTGACCTGCTGGTGGGCCTCTGCTGCGGGGCTGCCCTGCGGCTGGCTGTTTACTTCAAGGGCAAGAACGCCAAGAAGTACCGCAAGAACATGGAATACGGTTCGGCCCGCTGGGGTACGGCGGAGGACATCAAGCCGTTTATGGACCCGGTGTTTGAGAATAACATCATTCTCACCCAGACGGAACGGCTGACGATGAACAGCCGCCCCAAGGACCCCAGGACAGCCAGGAATAAGAATGTTTTGATTATCGGCGGATCTGGAAGTGGTAGAAGGCCCGCACCTGACCCTGCATGGGGTACGGGCCGATTGCCGTCTTAACCGAAGCCAGCAAGTAAGTTAAGAGTATCAGCGCGGAAGAAATCTGGAAGGGTTTTGCAGTCCTGACCGGAGTGGAAGGCCCGCCTTAAAAAGCGGGACACACGCAACGCATAGGGCTTGAGCCTGCCTTGCAGAATATAACAGCCCCACGAGGCCGCGCTGCCGGCTGGCCTGCCGGATACGGCAGGGCAAAAAGATATGCTATGCTGGGCGTGAATGGACACGCCGCTGAAAATGGGCGAAAGCTCCAGAGG
>CABVDD010000034.1 GCA_902497095.1 uncultured Faecalicoccus sp. | reverse complement strand
CGAAGAAGGCATCTATTCAAAAGAGTTATATTCTGATTTAACAAAACAATAAACAAGCAGCCTGGCTAAACAAATGTTTGGTCAGGCTTTTCTTATAGAATGTAGAGAAAGCCTATGATTTTTGATACACTGTAATAAGAAAGGACACATAGAATATGTCAAAAAAGATAGGAATTTTGTTTATTTGTTTTGTTTTATTGTTGAGTGGTTGTTCTTCCAGTCAAAAAGAGGTAGTAAATACAGAACCGGAAGAAGAGTTGACTGCATATCAAAAAAGTTTTAATGATTATTTAAAAGAACAATTGGTTGAAACTTTAGAATCCGATTATTATACATTGCATTCTTATTTACAAGATCCAGAGAGTTATGATATTGATACACAGGAAATTGAAAAAACATTTGGTCGTATGGATGCAGAAAGTATGGATGAAGATCGACAAGAGATTAAAGAAACGCTGGATGAACTTCATTCTTTTGACTATGACAAGCTGACTTCGCAACAAAAAGATACGTATGACATCATTTCTTATAATATGGAATGTTCACAAGAATTAAGTGATCCTAAATTTGATTATATTGCTTCAGCTTTTTCACCGATGACTGGCCTTCAAGTTACATTTCCAACGATTTTTGCCGATTGGACATACGATATAGAACAAGAATTAAAAGATTTGATCTTATTATTGCAGGATGTAGATGATTATACACAAAGTGCTATTGATTATACATACATTCAAAATGAAAAGGGATATCTTTGTCTAAATTTTGATTCGGTCCTATCTTATTGTGATCAAATATTAGAAAAGGGAATTGACAGTTCTGTTTTAGAAGGTCTTCAAGATCAGGTTGATGATTTAGATTTAAATAAAGAGCAGACAAAAGCATATAAAAAAGAGCTTGAACAAGCTTTTTCAAGTTCTTATCTACAAGCTTATCAGTTGATAAAAGATGCGATGTTAGATCTAGAACAAAATGGAGAAAATCATCCAAATGGTCTTGCTTCTTTTGATGTTGGAAAAGAATATTATTCACTTTTGATGAAGGAAAATACAGGGTCCAATATGTCAGTAGAAGAAGTACAGGAAATGATGGATGATGCGTATGCAGATCACTTACAGACTTTTATAGAAAATACAGATTCCGATCTTAGTTTTCTTTATGCATCAACAGACTATACCAGCTATGAACAAATCTTAGAAAGCATCAAAGATCAAATGTTTGATGACTTTCCAAAAATTGATGCTTTAGATTATGATATCAAAGATATGGAAGAAGAAGTGGCCAGTGATAATGGTGTAGCTGCGTATTTTCTCATTCCGGAAATTGACAGTGATTTAAAAGGACAACTACGTGTAAATCCAAATAATAGTGATATGCAATCACTTGATACATATATGACAGTGGCTCATGAAGGTATGCCAGGTCATATGTATCAATATAATTATGTTACAGAACACATTAAGGAGCCTCTTCGCTGGTCTTTGCTAGCGAATATTGCTTATCAGGAAGGTTATGCGACATATGCCGGTCACTATAGTCTACGTTATATCAAAGGTATTCAGCCTAAAGTTTTAAAAGCATTTAGCGAATATACTTTAAGCATATATGATGCTTTGGTATTGGCCGATATTGGAATTCATTACTATAACTGGGATTTAGAAACTTGCCAAAACAAAATGAAAGACTATGGTATAGAAATGGACCAACTACAATATGATCAATTGTTGTATACACCTTGTGCATTTGAACCATATTATACAGGATATGAACAAATTATGGACTTAAAGGAAAAGGCAAAGAAAACATTAAAGTCTGACTATAATGAGAAAGAATTTCATACCACACTTTTAAACTGTGGACCATCTCCTTTCTTTATTGTAGAAAGGAATATGGAAGAAGCTTGGAAATCGTAAAAGATCAATGCATATATCAGACAAAGATAAAAGACTGCAAAATAGGCAGTCTTTTACTTTAATTAAAATTTACTTCAGGAGCACTTTGGGCATCTTGAGATGCCTGGTATTTATCCATGGTATCAAAGCCCATCATGCCAGAAATCAAATTGTTTGGAAATTTTCGAATCGTTGTATTGTATTCTTGTACCGCTTCATTATATTCTTCACGAGCTACGCTAAGTCGATTTTCTATGCCTTCAACACTGGTCATAAAATCAGACATTAGCTGTGTACTGCCTAGTTCTGGATAAGCTTCCATGGCAAAGTTGATATCGCGAATGATTTGAGAACTTGCGGCATCGGCACTTTCCAGTTCGGAAGTAGAAGCACTGGAATCAATTGTCATATTGCCATCTTTATCTACCGAAATTCCTTTTGTGCCACTGCGTAATGCGGAAATTTCCTGATACACTTCACTTTCATGATCCATAGCACCTTGTACGCTAGGCATCAGTTCGTTGATTTTATCCAATCGAGATTGTAAAGCACTTTGAATATTTGCTTGTCGAGTGGTTACATTTTCTTCAAGGCTTACCATATTATTGTATGGACCAATTAATAAAGCACCTGCCAATACTACGATCACACCAATTACGATCAATACGATTCCCCATCCGGGGATTTTTTTCTTTGTGTTCATGATTACCTCATTTCTATTTTTTTACCAGCTTCCACCGGCGCCGCCACCGCGACTGGAACCACCGCCACCACCGGAGAATCCGCCAAATCCGCCAGAGCCAGATCCTATACCAAATCCACCTCCATAATGTCTGCGTCTTGAACCGGATAAGATGCTGCCCCATAACAAGGCTTCTAAAAGATCGTCGTCATTATTGCGAGAAGAATGATCTCTATTGGAAACAATGATATATACATAATCTTTTTGCATCGATCCAACTTTTTGAAGGAAGATCTTCGTTTTACCGGTTTTATGGGCTTGTAGCTCTCCATTGGCTTGTACACTGGCAACACTTGGATCTTGACTGGAAACTAAAATGCTTTCGTTTTCAAAGTCATAGCCTTTGATGTTTAGGGTTGTTTTTTGTCCGGGAACCATATATAAAGTGGCACCGGATTTTGTTTTCTTTTGTAAGGAAACAAATAACAAGCCTAATAAAATGGCAGCGATTGGCAATAACATGATCCATTGTACACCATCATTTTCTTCAGTCTTATTGGTATCAGTTTGGCTTTGATTGTCTTCAATGACTTTAACGGTTTGCGTATAAAGCTCCTTGATGCCTGTAGAGTACTCTTCTTTTTGAAAGTAGGGAACAAGATAATCGGTTTGCAGATGCTGGCTTTTGATATCGGTTATGACATCTTCTAAACCACGTCCAACTTCCATGTAACGAAGTTTATCTTGTATACTGACAATAAAAAGAATTCCGTTGTCTTTGTCAGCATCACCTAATTGGTATTTTTTAAATGTCTGATATGCGATCTGTCGGATATCTTGATTAGGCAAACTTTCTTCAGTGATAAAAACAACTTGTGCACCGGTTTCCTGTTCTAATTGATAACCCAGTTCATTTAAAGAGGATTCGGTACTTTCATCAACGATATGGGCATGATCACTGATATAATTGTCAATGACCAGGGTATCATCGGCATAAATTTGCATAGGGCAAAGGCAGGCGAAGATACCAAGAAGTAAGGCAATGCCATATCTGTATTTCATAACTCTCCTTTCTTTTTTACAGTATAGCATGGATTGGCCTTAAAAACCTTTAAAATCCTTGCTTTCGCAAAGGAGCATTCATTGATTCTTGTCAATAGTTATGGTAAACTTTATATGTTTCGCTAGGAGGTACGATGAATTCCTATTATCAGTCTTTGATTGCCGAAATTCAAAAGAAGATCGATGGAAAAGCGTACCAGGAAGCGTACGATTTAATTCATCAGGAGATTTCACTTCCCTATGTGCCGCAAGATTGCTTGGCCATTTTAGAATCTTATCAACAAGAGTGTTTGCCTTTTCTTCAAAGTGAAAAGACATTGGGCATGGAGAAGATACTTTCATGGATCTATGAAGGTCCAGATAAGCAGGAGCAGGTGGTTCCTTTTATGAGGGATCTAAATTTGCGACAATATACGAGTGAAGTGCAAGATCTATTGAATGCTGAACTTCTGGATGAAAGCAAAGGTGAATTGATTGAATATTTGATGGAACAAAAAATTGATACACCTTTCAAAATAGAAAAAAATGGATTGGATATCACCTTTATTCCCAGCTCGATTCTTTCCGAAGATATCGATCCGGTAGCTATAGAGGTACGGGCATATCTGGATGCCTGGTTTTCTAATGACGATCCCGCTTTTCTAAATTTCTGTATGACCTTGCTTCATCAGGAGATCCTTGTCAGGCGCCCTTTTGATTTAAGCGAAGAAGAAGCTTTACCGATTGCTAAAGCTATTGTTCGTTTAGTCTATGCGGCTTTGATGCGTGATGATGAATTGCTGGATTTTACAGAAAAGAAAGATTTGACAAAAGTTCAAGACACTATCTTATGGATTGAAAGAAGAGGAGAATTCAAATGATTACAAAATGGACATTGAACGAACATTCAAATGGTGTGCTGGAAGTGGAAGTAGATGGAGACATCTGGGAAAAAGCACAGAAGAAAGTTTTCAACAATCTTAAAAAACAAGTGAACTTAAAAGGATTCCGTAAAGGACATGTTCCAGAAGCTTTGATTCGTAAACAGATTCCGGCACAGATGGTTTATGATTATGCCGCTGAAGAAGTCGCAAATGAAGCTTTGGCAAAAGGAATTGAAGAAAATAAAATCGAATTAGTAGCTCGTCCAACTTTAGAAGTTAAAGAAGCTGGCGATGAAAAAGTGACATTGGTATTTAACTGTGTTGTTATACCTGAAGTGACTTTAAAAGAATATAAAGGTTTGGATATTCATAAAGACGAAGTAAGCGTAACGGATGAAGATGTAGAAGAAGAAGTAAAACGCATCCAGAATCGTTATGCAGACTGGGTACTTCGTGAAGAAGACCAGGCAGCTGAAAATGGCGATCAGGTTACTATCGATTATGCCGGAAGCATTGATGGTGTTCCTTTTGAAGGTGGTTCTGCCGAAAACTATCCTTTGGAATTAGGATCTGGAACATTTATTCCAGGTTTCGAAGAACAGTTAATTGGTGTAAAACCTGGTGAAGAAAAAGATGTTGTCGTAACTTTCCCGGAAGAATATGGTGCCAAAGATCTTGCCGGAAAAGAAGCTGTCTTCAAATGTAAAGTACATGATATCAAATATAAAGAATTGCCAGAAGCAAACGATGGACTGATCCAAAAATTAAAACGTAAAGGCGTAGAAACATTGGAAAAATTTAAAGAAGTCACTCGTGAAGAATTGGCAAAACATAAAGAACAACAGGCTGAAAAGAAATTTGCGGATGCTTTGGTTTCTAAGGTTACAGAAGAAGCCGAAGTTGAAATTCCAGAAGTTATGATTGCCAACGAAATCGATCGTATGTATCGTAACTTTGAAAACCAGATGGTACAATCTGGATTTACCGCAAAACAGTATTTAGAAGCCAGCGGTCAAAGCAAAGAAGATATTCGCAACATGATGAAACCAGAAGCAGAAAAGAGTGTTAAGACAAGCCTTGTATTAGAAGCTATCGTAAAGGCAGAAGATATTGAAGCTAGTGATGAAGAAGTAGAAGCAGAATACAAGAAATTGTCTGAAAACTACGGTATGGATATTGAACGTATCAAAAAATTGATTTCTGTTGACAATATCAAATACGATCTTGCGCAACAAAAAGCAATTGAGTTGCTAAAGAATTCTGTAAAGTAGTAAAATAGAATTGTTAAAAAAGGCGCCTAGCGTCTTTTTTAAAAGGAAAAAGGAGGTTGTACATATGTCTCAAACATATCCTTTAGTATGTACACGGGGCGTAATTTTGTTCCCGGAACAGGAAATCGTAATTGATGTAGGGCGTCAGCCGTCCTTAAAAGCTATTGAAAATGCACAAGACAACTATGAAGATAAAGTGGTCTTGTTTTCACAGATCGAACTACAAAAAGATGATCCTACAATCGATGATATCTATAAAGTAGGTACACTTTGTGAAATTCGACATGTGCGTCGTTTTGAGAACTTTTTACGAATCAAGTTTAAAGGTCTGGATCGTGTGCAGTTAAACGCATGGGAACAGGGAAGCTTAAGCGATATCGCACAAGTTGATATTTTACACAGTTTCCGTCAGGATGAGATGGAAGAAGTTGCCTTGGTTCGTATGATTGCCAATGAATTTGATACAATGGGCAATGCTGAAAAATTCTTATCCAAAGAATTGATCATTGAACTTTCCAAAGGCATTGGAGCGGATCTGTTAAGTGATCGTGCGGTACAGGCATTTCCATTAAGCACGGAAAGAAAACAAAAATATTTGGAAACATTAGGTATCAATGATCGTTTAGAGATGTTGCTTGCCGACATGGAAAAAGAAAAGAAGATGTCGGAAGTGGAACAAAAGATCAATGAAACGGTCAAAGAGCGCATTGATCAAGGACAAAAAGATTACTATCTTCGTGAAAAGATGAATGCCATTCGTGAAGAATTAGGCGATATTGGATCACAGGATCAGGATGCGGATAAAATTCGTAAGCGTTTGGAAGAAAATCCATATCCAGACTATATCAAGAAAAAAGTTACGGAAGAACTGCAGCGCTATGAAATGTTGCCAATGGCTTCTGGTGAAACCGGCGTCATCAAAAACTATATTGATTGGTTGATGGATCTTCCTTGGTGGCAGGAAACAAAAGATAACGAAGATTTAAATGAAGCGCAGAGAATCTTGGATGAAGATCACTATGGACTGGAAAAAGTCAAAGAGCGTATCATGGAATACTTAGCGGTCAAACAAATGACCAATTCCTTAAAAGCACCAATTTTATGTTTAGTAGGTCCACCGGGTGTAGGTAAGACATCGTTAGCTCGCAGTGTAGCTCGTGCTTTGGATCGTCATTTTGTCAAGATTTCTTTGGGTGGTGTTCGTGATGAAGCGGAAATTCGTGGACATCGTCGTACATATCTAGGTGCTTTACCAGGACGTATCATTCAAGGTATGAAGAAAGCACAAGTCACAAACCCGGTTTTCCTGATTGATGAAATCGATAAAATGGCTTCGGATTATAAAGGAGATCCAAGCTCTGCTATGTTGGAAGTATTGGATCCGGAACAAAACTCAATGTTTTCAGATCATTATATTGAAGAAAGCTATGATCTTTCCAAAGTTTTATTTATCGCCACAGCCAATTATCTGGAAAATATTCCACCGGCTTTACGTGATCGTTTGGAAATCATTGAACTTTCCAGCTATACCGATATAGAAAAGACAAATATTGCCAAAGAACATTTACTTCCTAAACAGTTGGAAGAAAATGGATTAAAAGCCAATCAGTTAAAAGTAAGTGACAAAATGCTTTTGTATCTGATTCGTTATTACACAAGAGAAGCAGGCGTTCGTCAATTAGAAAGAACCATTGCGACGATTTGTCGAAAAACCGTTCTTGCGATTTTAAAAGATGGAAAACGCTCTATCACTTTAAATAAAAAGCTTATCCATGAATGGCTGGGTAATGAAAAAGTAGATTATGGCAAAAAAGAGAAAAAAGATCAGGTAGGAACGGTTACCGGTCTTGCTTATACAAGCTTTGGTGGCGATATCTTACAAATTGAAGCCAATAAATTTGATGGACATGGAAAATTGATCTTGACTGGTCAATTGGGAGATGTCATGAAAGAAAGTGCCAGCATTGCCTTAGACTACATTCGTGCGCATGCCAAAGAATATCACATCGACTCCAGTGATTTTGAAAAATTGGATGTTCATGTGCATGTACCAGAAGGCGCTGTACCAAAAGATGGTCCAAGTGCCGGAGTGACGATGACCACGGCTTTAGTTTCTTGTTTTAGTAATATTCCTGTAAAGGCTAATATTGCGATGACAGGAGAAGTAACACTACGTGGAAATGTTCTTCCTATTGGTGGATTAAAAGAGAAGTCTTTGGCTGCACATCGAAGTGGTATTGATACGATCTTGATCCCAAGAGGCAATGTTAAAGATTTAGATGAACTTCCACAGGAAGTTAAAGATGCGGTGACATTTATTCCAGTTTCCAATGTAAAACAAGTATTGTCACACGCTTTGGTTCAGTAATATGCAAGCCACATTTGTCATCAGTGCTGTTGAAAAAGAACAATGGCCAGATACAGCTTTGCCTGAAGTTGTTGTTGTAGGTCGAAGCAATGTGGGAAAAAGCTCATTTATCAACGCTTTGACCAATCGTAAACGTCTAGCTTATGTGGGAAATACGCCAGGGAAAACACGTTTGATCAACTTCTTTGATATCGATCATACTTGGATGTTAGTGGATGTACCAGGTTATGGTTATGCTCGCATGTCAAAAGAAATGTTGAAAAAGATGGGAAAGATGATGGAAGAATATTTTTCTTCGCGTCAACAATTAAAACTGGCAATTCAATTGGTGGATGCCCGACACGATCCGACAAATGATGATTTAGATATGATCGATTATTTTAAATCTTTACATATTCCAATTTTGTTGGTGGCAACCAAGATTGATAAGATTCCCAAGACAAAACGTATAAAAGCACTAAAAAATATTTCGCAAAAGTTGCAGTTGCCATTAAAGAACATTTATGGCATCAGCAGTACCGAAAAAATTGGTTTTGATGAAGTATACCAAGCCATCTTACAACAGATTTAATAGATCCTTTGGATATCCAAGGGATCTTTTTTTATTTTGTAGTGCATCTAAAGATATGTTTTAGATTTTTAACTTCAACTGTTTGAAAATGAAAAAGTATGTTACACTGATAATACATTTTTAAAAAAGGAGAATGTTATGAGTGGATTTTTTGGGGTAGCTTCAAAAAAAAGTTGTGTATTAGATTTGTTTTTTGGGACAGATTATCATTCGCACTTAGGGACACGTCGTGCGGGGATGGCTGTCTATGGTAAGAATGGTTTTAACAGAGCCATTCACAATATTGAAAACAGTCCTTTTCGTACAAAATTTGATAAAGATCTAGATCAATTTGAAGGCGGATTGGGAATTGGATGTATTTCTGATTTTGAATCACAGCCATTGCTGGTACATTCCCATTTAGGCAGCTTTGCGATCACTACCGTGGGTCGTATCAATAACTTGGAAGAACTAAAAGAACTTTGTTTTCAAAATGGTATGACACATTTCTTTGAGATGAGTACAGGTGGTATCAATCCGACTGAACTTGTGGCAGCTTTGATCAATCAAAAAGGAAGCTTAGTCGAAGGACTTCGCTATGTGCAAGATATCGTAGAAGGAAGCATGAGTATTCTGATTTTGACAAAATCAGGAATTTATTGTGCTCGTGATAAAGTGGGAAGGACGCCTATCATCATCGGTGAAAAAGATACAGGATATTGTGCTACTTTTGAAAGCAGTGCCTTTTTGAATTTAGGATATCACCATTATAAGGATATGGGACCTGGAGAGATCTTGTTTATGACACCTCATGGCATCGAAGTAAAACAAGAGCCAGGTAAAGAAATGAAGATTTGTTCTTTCTTATGGGTTTACTATGGATATCCGACAAGTACATATGAAGGGGTAAACGTTGAATGTATGCGAAATCGCTGCGGTGAAATTTTATCGACCCGCGATACAGATGTAGATGTAGATAGTGTAGCCGGTGTTCCAGACAGTGGTATTGCCCATGCGGTAGGATACTCAAATGCGACCAAGATTCCTTTTTCTCGACCTTTTATCAAGTATACACCAACTTGGCCAAGAAGTTTTATGCCGACAAGTCAGGCACAAAGAAATATGATTGCCAAGATGAAATTGATTCCGGTACAAGAATTGATCAAAGATAAGAAACTTCTGCTGATCGATGATTCCATCGTACGCGGTACACAATTAGGAGAAACGACGGATTTCTTGTATCAATCCGGCGCCAAGGAAGTACATGTTCGACCAGCATGTCCGCCTATCATGTTTGGTTGTAAATATTTAAATTTCTCACGATCCAGCTCTGAAATGGATTTGATCACACGACGTGTTATCAAAGATTTAGAAGGCGATAATGTCAGTGAAGAAGTTTTAAAAGAATATGCGGATCCAGATAGTGAAAGATATCAGAACATGTGTGAAGAGATTCGTAAGCGTTCTAAATTTACTTCTTTACGTTATCATCGCTTAGATGATATGATTCAATCCATAGGTTTGCCAAAATGTAAATTGTGTACGTATTGTTGGGATGGAGAAGAATAATGAATGCGATATTTGAGCGTGTAAGTGTTCGTCAGTTTACCGACCAAAAATTAACACAAGAACAAATTCAAACGCTCTTAAAGGCAGGTTTCAGTGCTCCTTCCGCCAGAAATCTTCAACCTTGGTATTTTGTCATCATTGAAAAAGAAGAAGTCATACGACAACTTCAGGACTTTTCTTTGTATGCTTCACCGCTAAAATCGGCAACGCTGGCCATTATTGTCTGTGCCGATCTTTCAATTAATCCAAGTATAGACTATTGTCAACAAGATTGTGCGGCTGCCACAGAGAATATGTTGGTTCAGGCCAAAGATATGCATATAGGTTCTTGTTGGTTGGGAGGCTATCCAAATCAAGATCGATTAGATAACATTAAAAAAATTGTAGAACTTCCAAAAAATTTAATGCCTTTATGGGTTTTAGCCTTTGGCATTCCCAATCAAAAACCAGAGATCAAAAATAAATGGAATGAAGAAAAAATTCTCAGAATCTAAACTGAGAATTTTTTTTATATTTTTATTTAGATAACAGAAAATACTCTGCATAGATCTTTAAAACGATCGTAGAAACAACATTACAAAGAAGTTCTTCCTCTTTAGAATTATATTTTGTATGCAGTGCATTTAAATTGCCATTTTTCATGACTTCATGCAGATAAATTTCCAAATAAGCTGAAAACTTATTATAGGCATCTTGATAGCTGGATCCGGGAATCCTACTTTGAATATCAATGAGTCCGGCAATTTCTGAAAGTGTAAAACAACGCTTTAAAATACAGACAACGATCAAATAAGCCAGATGCTTAGAATTGTAATGTTTTTTTATTGGGGGCTCCACAATACTGTTTTTAACATAGTTGTTGACCATACTGTTGGTTAATATTTTTTCCTGATTAAAATATAAAGGTTCTAGTTTTTGAGAAACCCATAAGACAACCTGATCCATATATAAATCAAAATCAGGAAGATCGTTCCATCGAGGGCATTTAAAGTCAATCAGTTTTTGTTGAATCATTTCTTTTTGTTCCATAGTGGAAGTGTAACACAATTATAATAACTATTCAAACTAGTTTTAAAAACTAGATATATTGACTTTAAAAACTATTAGTGCTACTTTAGTAGTAGAATGATCCAAGGAGGATTTTACTATGTTTCATATCGTTACGGATTCATCCACATTATATTCGATTCAGGAAGGCGAAAAAAAAAGCATCAAAGTTTGTCCACTTCATGTGAATATCGATGGTAAGAGCTATCGTGATTTTGAAGATATTACCAGTACTCGTCTTTTGACACTGATTAAACAAAAAAAGGTTCCTACAACCTCACAGCCTTCTATTGGCGATAAAATAGAAACTTACAATGCTTTAACAAAGGATGATGCGCATGTTTTGGATATCACTATGGCTGATGGATTAAGTGGTACGTATGAGAATGCGATATTGGCTAAAGAACAATGTGATCATCCTGAAAGAATTCATATTTTTAATTCCATGACATTATGCGGCCCACATCGTTTATTGGTGGATGAAGCTGTAAAAATGAAAGAAGAAGGTGCTTCTTTGGAAGAAGTTTTAGAAATGTTAAAAAAATCCAGAGAAACCGATTTATCTTTTTTGATTCCTTTTGATTTTCAATTTTTACTTCGAGGCGGTCGTGTGCGCCAAATCGAAGCCGGTCTTGGTGGTTTGTTGAAACTAATTCCCGTCATGCAAAAACAGGAAGATGGAAAAGCCCTGGTAAAATTTACAGTGACTCGAACATATACGAAAGCTTTAAAATCCATCATGGCCGAATGTGAAAAGAAGAATGTTGATGAAAACTATACTTTCTTTATCACGCATGCTTTTAATGATGAACTTGCCTTTGAAACACAAAAGAAGCTTAAAAGTGTATATCCAGAGGCAAAGATCGTTATTTTTCCTTTATCACCAACGTTTATCACACAAGGTGGACCTGGGTGTATAGCTGTACAGATGATAAAAATTGAAAGATAAACCAAAAAAGATCCAAGGGAATTAGTCCGCTTGGATCTTTTGCATTTGTGAAAGCCATAAATTACGACTGGCATCACTTGGCATACGCCAGTCACCTCTAGGAGAAAAACAAATAGAGCCAACTTTTACACCATCAGGCATGCAGTTTCTTTTGAATTGTTGTGCAAAGAAACGAGAATAGAAAGTTTGTATTGCTTTTTGTATCGTTTCTTTTTTTATAGTTGGAAAAGCTTTTAAACAAAGAGCATATATTTTTTCAGGTTCTTCATGGAAACGAAGCATGTGATATAAGAAGAAATCATGCAGATCATAAGAACCTAGCACTTCTTCTGTTTTTTGTTGGATATTTCCTTTTTCATCAGGCGGCAATAATTCTGGGGATACCGGTGTATCGCAGATATCCATCAAAACATCATACAGTGCTGTGTTTCCTTCTTGTTTGGCTTTTAGGGCAAAGCTTTCCACGATATAACGTACTAAAGTTTTAGGAACACTGGCATTGACGGCATACATGCTCATATGATCGCCATTATAAGTACACCATCCTAATGCCAATTCACTTAAATCTCCGGTTCCAACGACAAATCCATTGTATTTGTTAGCTAGATCCATCAAAATTTTGGTGCGTTCTCTAGCCTGGGCATTTTCATAAGTGATGTCATGTTTATTTACATCATGGTCAATATCCTTGAAGTGTTGTAATACGGAAGGCGCAATCGAAATTTCTTCACTGGATACTTGTAAAAGTTGCATGAGCGTATGCGAATTATTTTTGGTTCGATGAGTTGTACCAAAGCCTGGCATTGTGATCGCATGGATACCGGAAGGATCTAAATGACAGAGTTTAAATGCTTCATGACATACTAATAAAGCAAGGGTAGAATCCAATCCACCACTGATACCGATGACTACGCTGTTGCCATGGATCTTCTTTAAACGAGTGGCCAGACCTTGGGCTTGAATACGTAAGATATCTTGACAGCGTTCCATGCGCTTTTCCATCTGTTTAGGAACAAAAGGATAGGCATCTATATCTCGTTTTAGTTCAATGGTCTTTTCTGGTTTACTGGCAAAAGATACGACAAGAGTATTTTCTGCTTTTTCTTCCATGCTGGTTTTATAGTGCAGACGATCGTGTAATAGATGTTGTAAATCAATTTCACTGACAATAAAATCAGTTGTATCCTGCATTGTTTTTTGGGCTAAAAGACTACCGTTTTCCGCAATCAGATCATGTCCGCTAAAGACTAAATCACTGCTGCTTTCATCTGGACCGGCACTTGCATAAATATAAGCGGCATAACAACTGGCGCTTTGGTGAACTACTAGATCTTTACGATAGCTTTGTTTGGCAATGATTTCATTGGAGGCACTGCAATTACAAAGAATGTTTGCACCAGCTAAAGCTAATCGGGAACTGACAGGAATCGTGACCCATAAATCTTCACAGATCTCAACACCAATACAAGCAGAAGTTGTTTTATCTTTAAAAATAATGTTTCCAGAGACAGGAACTTCATTTCCACAGAGGACTACTGTTGTATTTTCTTTTAGATCTTTAGCGCTGGAAAACCATCTTTTTTCATAGTATTCGTTATACATTGGTACATACGTTTTGACATAAATGCCCAATACTTTTTTGTCAAAGCATACGGCAGCACAATTATATAATTTATCATCAATGGCCATAGGAAATCCGACAATGACAACCTGGTTGTTTGGCATTTGAGACACCAGCTCTTCTAGAGCGTTTTTACATTCTTTTAACAACAAGTCTTCATAGAATAAATCTTGACATGTGTATCCGCTGATACAAAGTTCTGGAAATACGGCACATTGTGTATCGTTAGGTAATTGTTTTAACAGTTTAAGAATAGCTTGTACATTTGTATGTGGATCACCGATAGAAACCGGTGGTGTGCAAGCAGCTACTTTATAATATTGAAATCGTTTCATAATCACACTCTTTTCATCAGATTAAGTATACAAAAAAAGTATTTCTTAATCAAAGTCTGTTCGTACAAAACGAACACGTCCTAAAATACGAACGGGAATCTCTTCAATTTCCTGAGGTGTAAAATACTTGGGTTCATATTTAGGGTTGGAAGCTTCTAAAATCATTAAATTGTTTTTATAACGTACTTTTTTGACCGTAGCTTCTTCTCCAATAAGCACTACGGCAATTTTTCCATCTTCTACGACATCACATTTTTGGACATATACTAAATCACCATCATAGATGTGCGAACCTTCCATGGAATCTCCCTGGATACGTAAGAAATAATCGCCTTTTTTGGCATCGCTGGCATTGACTTCCACATAGCCTTCAATTTGTTGCTCGGCAAATAAATCGTATCCGGCTTTGGCAAATCCTAAAATAGGCTTGACGCATTCTCCATTATCATTGACGATCTTTTCTACATCACAATCTAATACCTGGGCGATTTTCTTTAAAGTTGTCTTTTTTAATTCTGTACTTTCTTCATTGATCCACCGGTAATATGTGGATGTAGAAACTCCGATTTTTTTGGCCATGGTTACATGGTTTAGATCATTTTGCAGTTCATATTGAATGAGAAGTTCTTTTAGACGCATAATATTCCTCCACATTTATATAATAACAAAAAATATAAAGTTTGCGAAATAAAGAAACAAAAAAATGAAAAAATTCCCAAATCTATATTGAATTCGAAATATTCTTAGATTACCATGACTATGGTGATTGTATGAAAAAGAAACAAAAACAATATTTATGCATTGATTTTAAATCCTTTTATGCCTCTGTGGAATGCGTAGAAAGAGGACTCGATCCTTTTCAAGTCAATTTAGTAGTAGCCGATCCCGATCGTGGAGGTGGTGCGATCACTTTAGCAGCTACACCGGCCATCAAAAAATTAGGTGTGCCTAGCCGCGGGCGAATTTTTCAAATTCCCAAAGAGATATCGTATGTGATCGCTCCACCAAGAATGCATTTGTATATGGAATATGCCGCTAAGATCTATACGATTTTTCTAAAATATATTTCTGCTGATGATATTGTAGTCTATTCCATAGATGAATCTTTTTTTGATGTCAGTTCGTATTTAGAACTATATCATATGACGGCCAGTCAATTGGCTAAAACAATTGTTGATGATATTTATAAACAAACAGGAATTACTTCCACGGTAGGTATAGGAACCAATTTATTTTTAGCGAAAGTAGCCCTGGATATCACGGCTAAACACGTACCTGATAATATTGGTATTTTAGATGAAGAAACATTTCATAAAACTTTATGGCATCATCAGCCATTAACCGATTTTTGGATGATTGGAAAAGGTATTTCAAAACGTTTATATCGTTTGGGAATTCATGATTTATGGCAAGTCACAAAATGTCCACCAGAAATTTTATATCAAGAATTTGGCATCACGGCCGAAATTTTAATAGATCATGCCTGGGGCAAAGAAAGTGTTGAGATTTCAGATATTAAAAAATACCAGCCAAAGTCTAATTCGGTATCCAACAGCCAAATTCTTTTTGAAGATTATAATTATGAAGATGCTTTAACGATTTTAAAAGAAATGGTGGATGCGAATGTTTTAGTATTGACAAAACAGCATTTAGTGACCGATCATATTGGGCTTTATATCGGATATTCAAAAGATATTCGCAAGGCAAGTCGTGGTTCTTGTCAAATCACAAACCGGACAAATTCTTATTCTTTGTTGTTGGAAGAATTTACTTTGTTGTATCAAAGAATTACGGATCGATATACGCCCATCCGCCAGATTGCGATCACATTAGGAAATGTACGGGATGAAAAATATGAGCAGTATGATTTATTTGCCGATACTGAAAAAATTTTACGGGAAAGAAAACTACAACAGGCATTAGTACAGATTCGTGAAAAGTTTGGTAAAAATGCGATATTAAAAGGAATCAATGAACTTGATAAAGCTACCGCAAAATATAGAAATCAGACGATAGGAGGACATAAAGCATGATGACACGGCAACAAAGAGCCTATATTTTTCAAGCTTTTGATGCCTTAAAAGGATTTCGTGAACTTTTAAAAGAGAAAGAGCGAGTCGTGGTTGAAAAAAGAGAGTTGTCCGAAGATGATTTAGAAATACTAGACCAAAAAATCCATGAAGTTCAAAAAGGCGATATGTTACGAATCGTATATTATGATGGAAAAGAATACATTCAAAAGACAGGCATTTTAAGCAAAGTGGATATAGAACAAAGATATATTCAGATCGTCAAACAAATTATAGAATTAGATCGTATCGTGGAGATGGATAAAGAAAAGTAGGTAAATAAAAAGAAATGCGATATAGGAAATGAGAATATAAAATAAGCATATGTGAATAATATTTAGAAACAAGCAAAAGATTTTCAGGAATTTGGCAAAGATGTTAATAAAGTTATATCTTGTTTTAAGCCAATAGACAGTATGAAGATTGTTCCTAATAACTATAAAGGGATTATTATGACGATTAAAAGAATACAATGGATAGAAACTACATTATTTTTTATAGGCACCTTATCATTTTTTTATTGGGAAGCCAATCATCCGTTACCAAAAGAATTTATGATATTAGGAATCGTTATCTTTATTTTAAGTTTGATGCAGCATCTGTATTTAGGAGATAGCTTTTAAATAAAGTTCAAAGAAAGGATATGTATCTTCTTCATATTTTTTTTGTATATGGGAGTAAGTGTGATCTTGCTTAGTCTATTGATAGCTAGACAAGATCGGTTGTATGCAGAAAACTGGATTTTTGTGATCTTGGTTTTAATCCTATGCTTTATCTATGCCACGATATTTTATATTTTTAATCGATGGATAGCTTGTAAGTTTTTGTTATACTAAAGGTATGTCGATAAAAGAAGAAGTTTATATTCGTCCTATACAGACAAAAGATGACGAAAGAATAGCCAAAATTATTAGAGATAGTTTAGAACGTGTTCATTTGGATGTGCCAGGCACTGCTTATTTTGATCAAAACTTGGATCATTTAAGCCAATATTACCAAAAAGAAAAGCGATGGTACTGGGTATTGGAAAACAACCAAAGAGTGCTGGGTGGTATTGGTCTGGAAGAGTGTGACATTTTTTTTCAATGTGTAGAAGTGCAGAAATGTTATTTGTGTTTGGATGCCAGAAATAAAGGATATGGAAATCTTTTGATGGAAATGGTAGAAGAACAAGCTTTACAAAAAGGATATAAAATGTTGTATTTAGAAACACATTCTGTACTTAAACCAGCGATTGGATTATATAAAAAAAGAGGCTTTAAAGAAATCAAACGTCCGTCATGCATAATACATAGTGCTATGGACCATTTTTTTGTGAAAAGATTGGAGAAATAAAAATGAGATTAAAAGAATTGTTTCAAATTGATATAGATGCGGGAGTAGAAGTGTATAAAATGGCTAAGAATGGTGTTTTATTAGATGTAAGAACGATGCAGGAGTATTCTAATGGACATATTCCAGGAAGCATGAATATCGATTTAGCACATTTAGATCAAGTATTAAAGAAAATTCCGGATAAAAAAACACCGGTTTTTGTCTATTGTCGAAGCGGAAATAGAAGTCGAAGAGCCGTTCGACAAATGAAAAAAGCCGGCTATTATGATGTGATTAATATTGGTGGTATTGAAAACTATCATGGGAAAATTGAAAAATAGTTTATTTTAAGAAAAGTGTTTTTCTAAATGGAGAATATTTCGTATACCGTTGACGAAAATACCAACGATCAAAGCTGAAATAATCGTTCCAACACCTAGTCCATTAAGTCTTCCGAAAAATAAGAATGACAACAATAAGGCTGTGGACATTAAAGTGGTATCAAAGGCTACTTTTGTTTTTCCAAAATTGGTATGAAAGGTATCAGAAATAGCTTGGACAGCACCTTCTCCGGGAACAAACATGATTTTAGGTGCCACTTCAAAATTGATACCTAGTGCTAAAACCAGGCATCCCAGAAGTAGAATCAGACATTGCATCCAGAAAGATGAAACTTCAAGAAAAGAAAGGATTCCCATACTGAAATCGATAAAGGCACTAAAAACTATATTGATGCCAAATTGTAAGAATTGAAGGGGCTTAAAGTCTTGTTTGAGTAAAAAAACTTGTATCAAAATAAAAAGAGTATTGATCAAAAACGTGGTCATGCCAAAAGAAAGAAAAGGAAATCGTAGTGATAACACATAAGGTACGCTAGAGATAGGTGAAGTTCCTAAAGCTCCTTTTGTGATCAATGCGATTCCAAAAGAATTGATGAGTACACCGATTGTAAAATAAAGCCATTTTTTAGTAACATTCATAAAATCCCTCCCCGATGTATTTTAACACAAATTTAGAAGTTTCGAATTAACTCGTTTTTAACTTGTATTTAAGTCCAAAACAGTCTATCCTGTTATGGGAGGGATGAATATGATTAAAAATTTTCCAAAAAATGAAGCTGTACAATTGCGAAATATGCTGATGTATAGTCCGGGCCAATCTTTATCTAAAGTATTTGTAGATACATCAGATTTTTCTATGATCATGCATTCTTTATGGCATGATGGAGAAATGGTTTTGCCAGCCGATGATCGAGATATCTTTATTACGTGTATGGAAGGTGCATTGATTGTTTCTTTGCAGAATAAAGAGCTTTACATTGTTCGTCAAGGTGAATCTTTATTGATTGAAACAGATAAAGAATATCGAATTATCGCAAAACAAAACTGTAAGTTTTTGATTATTAATACTAGAGATTAGTGCACAGAAGAGTCCAAAGGGGCTTTTTTTTGGTTTTGAAGTATTCTTGTGATGCATAATAACCTATGGCATCTAGGTATTTTTCATAAAATGCACTTTATGCTAGTATAAAAATAGAATAGATATCAATTGGAAGGGAGTAATTTAATGAAGACTATACAAAAATTAACACTGTCAGCTTTATTTCTGGCAATTGGATTTGTATTGCCATTTTTTACCGGACAAATTCCACAAGTTGGAAGTATGTTATTGCCGATGCATATTCCTGTATTTTTATGTGGTTTGTTGTGCGGATGGGAATATGGTTTGGGCATCGGTTTGATCTTGCCGGTACTAAGAAGCTTGATTTTTGGAATGCCACCATTGTTTCCAACGGCCATTGCGATGGCTTTTGAATTGGCCACGTATGGTGGAGTGATTGGCTATGTATATAGTCATGCCAAATGGCAATGTATTAAACAATTATACATTGCGTTATTCATCTCTATGATTTCCGGAAGAATTGTATGGGCGGTTGTCACTTGTATATTGGTTGGTTTCTCCAATGTCAGTGCTATGATGTTGATCAACGGTGCATTGCTTACTGCTATACCTGGTATTGTAGTGCAGTTGATTTTGATTCCTATGGTTATGGCAACACTGGATAAGACAAAAGTAGTACCATTTAAAAAGTTGGATCAGAAAGCATCAAAAACACAAACGCTATAAGAAAAAGACAGAATCAGCAAAATTTGCTGGTTCTGTCTTATTTTTGAGCCATTTTTTCTCGATATAAAGCACGACGATCTTGGGCCGTCAAACCTTTTTTACGAATACGGATCGCATCTGGTGTTACTTCAACCAGTTCATCATCGTTGATCCATTCCAAGGCTTCCTCTAAAGAGAAGATTCTTGGTGGCGTCAATAACATGGCTTCATCACGACCGCTGGAGCGAATAGCTGTCAATTTTTTATTTTTTAATGGATTGACATCCATATCAATATTTTTAGAAGATTCTCCGATGATCATACCTTCATATACTTCAGTTTGCGGACCGATGAAAAGCTGTCCTCTTTCTTGTAGATTCCATAAAGCATAGGTCATAGCAGTTCCTGTTTCCGTAGAAATCATGGCACCTTGCATACGTTGTGCAATTTCACCTTTATATGGTTCGTAACCGCAGATTCTTCGTACCAGTGTACCTTCTCCATGAGTATCGTTGATAAATTCATTTCTAAAACCTAATAAGCCGCGAGTAGGCACTTGATAAATGATCTTGACATAACCATTTTCCTCTTCCATGTTTTCCATGATTCCTTTTCTTAGGTTTAACTTATTGATGATGGTTCCAGAATATTCTTCTGGTGCTAAGCAGATCACTTCTTCAACCGGTTCAACTTTTACGCCGTTTTCATCACGATGCAAGATAACTTCCGGTTTACTGATGGCAAGCTCATATCCTTCACGGCGCATGTTTTCAATCAAAATGGAAATGTGTAATTCACCACGTCCAGAAACTTTAAAACAGTCAGCACTGTCAGTTGGTTCCACTTTTAGACCTACATTGACTTCCAATTCTCTTTCTAAGCGTTCTTTGATATTGCGGCTTGTAACATATTTTCCGCTTCGGCCGGCAAAAGGACTGGAATTCACATGAAAGTTCATGGAAAGTGTTGGTTCTTCAATTGGGATATGATCCATAGGCTCTACATGATCGATATCACAAATCGTATCTCCGATACTGATATCAGGCATACCGGCAATAACTACGATATCACCACTTCTTGCCTCTTTGACATTGGTACGAGATAAACCTTTGTAAACAAACAAGTTTGAAATGGTTTCCTTTTTTTCAAGGCCGTCTTGGTTACATCGGACATATTGTGTACCTTGTTTTAAAACACCAGAATAAATACGTCCGATACCTAATCGACCGATATACTCATCATATGCCAGTGCTGATACCTGCATACGGCAAGGTTTGTCATCTAAATCAGGATAGACTTCACAATGTTTTAAAATGGTATCAAATAGTGGTTCGATATTATCGCTTGGGGTATTTAAATCGTATTGAACGATTCCTTCACGAGCGATTCCATATAAAATAGGGAAGTCCAATTGTTCATCATTGGCATTTAAATCTAAGAATAATTCATAGACTTCATCAACGACTTCTTCTGCGCGCTGATCGTTTTTATCAATTTTGTTGATCAACAAAATAGGTTTTAATCCAATTTCCAAAGCTTTGCTTAAAACAAAACGTGTTTGTGGCATAGGACCTTCGCTGGCATCTACAAGTAAAATTACCGTATCTACCGTACGGATGATTCGTTCGACTTCACTGGAAAAGTCGGCGTGGCCTGGAGTATCCACAATGTTGATTTTTACACCGTTATGAATTACGGAACAGTTTTTGGAATAAATAGTAATACCACGTTCTCTTTCCAAATCATTGGAATCCATGATACAGTCTACCACTTCTTCATTATCTCTAAAAACATCACTTTGTCTTAAAAACGCATCTACTAATGTACTTTTGCCGGCATCGACATGGGCAATAACGGCAATATTTAAGATCTTTTCTTTTTCTGCCATAAGTTCACTCACTTTCCATAAAAAACAGAACAATTATAATGCAGAGTTGATAAAAAGACAATTGGTTATGCTATAATGAGGGCGGAATAGTGAGGTTTTTTAGTATGCAGATTCGATATTTCCGAGAGTATTCTCATTATTTAGATCGATTCATGGAGTTTAAGATGTATGGACATGCCGGTAAATTATGTTTCGTTTTCCCATGTCAGGATGGACGCTTTTTTGAATGGGAAGACCGTGGCATGTTTGCACTGGTTAAAGATTTGATTGAAGAAGGACGCATTCAGTTTTGTACAGTGGATTCTATAGATAAAGAAACATGGAGTTCGCAGGGTGATACACATCATCGCATGTGGCTGCAAGAATGTTGGATACAATATATTATGGAAGAATTGGTACCCAGCGTTTTATGGAAAGCCGGTTTGCCGCAGGATGAAAAGTGTATGACGCTGGGTGCCAGCATGGGAGCAACGCATGCTGCTAATCTATTTTTTAGATTTCCCGATCGTTTCGATAAAGTGTTAGGCATCAGTGGTGTCTATGACATGAATGCATATTTTAACGGCGTTTATGATGATAATTGTTACAACAACGATCCATGTGCTTATTTAGCTGGTATGGATGTAAATCATCCGTATATTCAAAAATACAATGCATCACAGATCATTTTGACAGTTGGACAAGGCGCCTGGGAAGATGTCTGTAAAAATTCTTTACAGAAATTATCAGGGATTTTGTATGAAAAAGGTATACATGCCTGGATTGATTTCTGGGGATACGATGTAAATCATGACTGGCCTTGGTGGGAAGTCATGTTACGATACTTTTTACCAAAGATGGTATAAAAAGGGGCTGTAACGAGTAAATAGGTTGAAGCAGTTCTCAAATACAAAAAAAGGACCGGAATATTTGATGGTTTAAGTCAAATACTCCGGCCTTTTTGGTATAATTGTTTGTGTCTAAATACCTAGTAAATAGTAACGCAATTCAGCCATCTTTTCAATTCCCTTTGAA
>CABVDD010000033.1 GCA_902497095.1 uncultured Faecalicoccus sp. | reverse complement strand
CCGACCTATACCCTTAGCAGGGGCACCTCTTCAACCACTTGAGTACTTCTCCAAGTTTTAAGATCAGGAACGCTACTCATCAGCGCTCATTTATATTACCACGATGTATATACTATTGCAACACTTTTTATAAAATTTTTTTAATTTTTTTTAAAAAATCAACTTCATACGTTGGTTTACATCCATTTTTAATAGGTTTATGCGTAGGATTGAACCAAATTGTCTGTATATTCGCATTAATACCGCCTTGAATATCGGCTTGTAAAGAATCACCAATTACAATGGCTTGCTCATTCGATATTCCTTGTTCATTTAAACAGTGCATGAAAAATTGTTTAGAAGGTTTTTGATATCCGATTTTTTCAGATATATAAAAAGCATCCATGTATTTAGAAAATCCAGAGAGTTGTAAACGATGCATTTGCTGCTCATAAGGGGCATTAGAAGCGACACAAATTATATATTTAGATTTCAAATATTCTAAAAGGTCTTTAGCCCCTTCTATAGGAATCGCATATTCATGTAGTCCTTCAACAAATTTATTTTCAAGCGTAATTCCATCAAAAGGAATGTGAAGTGCTTCTAAAATCGTTTTCCAACGTATTTGATAGTGTTGTTCTTTCGTTAAAACACCATCTTCGATCTGTGTCCACAATTTTGAATTGATATCTAAAAACACAGGAAAAACTTTTTCCTTAGAAAATGGAAGGTGAAAATACGCAAAAGCATCCTGCATAGAGGCAAGAGCACATGCATTAAAATCCAATAAAGTGTTATCTACATCCATAAATATCGTTGTAAGCATACGATAAGTATAATAAAAAAACGACTAGAATTCTAGTCGTCATAAACATGGATTCGATTGATGGCACGCACTAACGCTAACTCAGCACGTTTCATATTCGTTGTACTATCGCGTTTTTCCAAACGTTCACGAGCACGACGATAGGCACGGCGAGCACGTTCAATATCGATGTCACCTTTTCCTTCAATCGCATCTACTAAAAATAAGGCTTCATTGTTTTCAAAATACAGAAACCCACCGGCAACAGCATATTCCTTTTTCTTGTCAAATTCATTTAAAAACTTTAAAGGACTGGATTTCAAACTAATGAAAACAGGCATGTGATTTGGCAATATAGTCATTTCACCTTCCACACTCGTACAATGAATGTTTTTAACCTTCACATCACGATATACACCCAAAGGTGTTACGATCTTACAATGGATCATTCTTGCTCACCAGCTAACTGTTTTGCCTTTTCAATAACATCTTCAATGGTTCCGGCAAACATGAAAGCTTGTTCTGGAAGATCATCAACTTCCCCATCTAAAATACGCTTAAAAGATCGAATCGTATCTTCCAAAGGTACATATTTTCCAGGAATACCACTGAAAACTTCGGCAACATTAAATGGCTGCGATAAGAAATTTCGCACTCGACGGGCACGATTGACGATTTTTTTATCTTCCTCGCTTAATTCATCCATACCTAAAATCGCAATGATGTCTTGTAAATCTTTATATCGCTGTAAAATATTCTGTACACCACGCGCAACTTGATAGTGTTCTTCACCGACAACTAATGGATCCAAGATTCTGGAATTTGATTCCAATGGATCAACAGCTGGATAAATTCCTAAAGCCGCAATATCACGATCCAGTACAGTCATCGCATCCAAATGCGTAAATGCAGTAGCTGGAGCAGGGTCAGTTAAATCATCAGCTGGTACATAAATAGCTTGTACAGAGGTGATAGAACCTTCATTAGTAGAAGTAATACGTTCTTGTAACTGCCCCATTTCCGTTGCGAGTGTTGGCTGATAGCCTACTGCACTTGGCACACGCCCTAACAAAGCACTGACTTCACTTCCAGCTTGTGTAAAACGATAAATGTTATCAATGAATAATAAAACATCCTGATGTTCTTTGTCACGGAAATGTTCTGCCATGGTCAATCCTGTCAAAGCAACACGCATACGTGCTCCTGGACTTTCATTCATCTGTCCGTAAACTAGAACCGTTTTATCCAAAACACCACTATCTTTCATTTCGTGGTACATGTCATTTCCTTCTCGAGTACGCTCACCAACCCCAACAACAACTGATTTTCCACCATGTTCAGTGGCAATATTGTGAATCAGCTCTTGAATCAGGACGGTTTTACCTACACCGGCTCCACCAAATAAACCAATTTTTCCACCTTTTTCGTAAGGACATAACAAATCGATTACTTTAATTCCTGTTTCCAGATGTACACTGTTCGTGCTTTGTTGGTCAAACGAAGGCGCACTTCTGTGGATCGGATCACGCTCTACATCTTTTAATTCACCTAAACCGTCAATAGGACGTCCTAAAACATTAAACATACGTCCCAAAACTTTATCTCCGACTGGAGCCTGAATTGGTTTACCCGTGTTATATGCATCCATACCACGTACCAAGCCATCTGTAGAATCCATGGCAATACAACGAACTCTGTCGGCTCCGATTCCCTGTTCAACTTCTACGATCAAGCTATCTTGTCCGGGACGCTTGATTTCGATGGCTGTCAAAAGATCCGGCAGGCTATCTTCATCAAATCGAATATCGACAACAGGTCCAATGACCTGAACAACTTTTCCTATATTCGTACTCATAGTTTCCTCCCTTATGACAACGCATTGGCTCCACCAACGATTTCCGTAATTTCCTGGGTAATCGATGCTTGTCGAGCCTGATTGTATTTAAATTCAAGACTGTTTTCTAAATCTGTCGCATTATCCGTTGCACTTTCCATCGCCATTCGTCTAGATGCTTGTTCACTTGTTCGTGCCTCTAGAAAATGTGAAAACAATAAAGATTTACATACCATAGGAATCAATTCCTGCAGCATTTGCTCTTTTCCCGGTTCATAAATCAATTGTGCGTGCATTTTCTTTTCTTTCTCTTTTTCTACCGGTTGTATTGGCAATATCGTTTCTAAAACCGGCTCAAAAGAAAGAGTATTTTTATATTGCGTATATAAGACTTGAATTTTTGAAATTTCTTTATTTTCAAATAAAGTAAGTGCCTCTTCCATCTGCATAGCTAACACAGAATACGCATTATCTTCATGCAGATCATGCAATTCCTTTTCCATCTTACGGTTTTTAGAGTTCATCCATGCGATACCGCGTCCGCCAACCATGACAATTTTATCCTGATCACCAAGACAATCACGAATCATGTGAAAAACATTCGTATTATAGGCACCACAAAGACCCATATCTGAGGCAATTACAAATACATAAGCCGGTTTATCCTTATTTTCCTGCATATAAATTGATTTTTCACCAGCTTGTAAAACCAATGACATCATCTCAAATAAAGAAGACGAATAAATCCGGTTTGATTCCATAGCATCTTTTTGTTTGGTCAATTTACTGCTAGCCACAAGTTGCATGGCCTTGGTAATCTTTTTGGTCGATTTAACCGATGCGATACGAGCTAAGATCGTTTGTCTGCTCTGCGCCATGGTATTACCTTCCTAAAAGTGCAAATTGAGCACCAAATGCATTTAAGACTGTTTTAAGTTGTCCATCAAGTTCTTCATCAATTTCTTTCTTTGTATTGATGGCTTCTAAAATTTCTGGATGTTGACGACGAACAAAAGAAAGAAGCTCTTCTTCATAGCGACAAACTTGGTCTACCGCTACATTTTTCAAATAACCATGTTTGGCTGCATACAAGCTGACGATTTGCTCACTAACATGCATTGGCGCATATTGTTTTTGAATCAAAAGCTGTGTCAGTCTGGCACCGTGTTCCAAAATTTCTTTGGTGCTGGCATCCAATTCTGAACCAAATTTGGCAAAGCTTTCCATTTCATGATATTGCGCCAGTTCTAGTTTTAAAGAACCGGATACTTGTTTCATCGCTTTGATCTGTGCTGCAGAACCAACACGCGATACACTCAAACCACTATCAACGCTTGGTCGAATTCCTTCATTAAACATATCTGTTTTCAAAAAGATCTGTCCATCTGTAATCGAGATGACATTCGTAGGAATATACGCGGAGATATCTCCTGCCTGTGTTTCAATGATTGGCAAAGCCGTCAAAGATCCACCATGACCATATTCATCATTCAACTTAGCCGCTCTTTCCAATAAACGAGAATGTAAATAGAATACATCACCTGGATAAGCCTCACGTCCCGGAGGACGACGAAGAAGTAAAGACATGGTTCGATAAGCCACGGCATGTTTTGATAAATCGTCATAAATGATCAATACATTTTGGCCTTGTTCCATCCACTCTTCACCGATAGCACAACCAGCATATGGTGCTAGATACTGCAACGGTGCTGGATCACTGGCTGTAGAAACAACGATTGTCGTATAATCCATAGCTCCATTTTGTTTGAGCCTTTCAACAATTTGTGCTACAGTACTTGCCTTTTGTCCAATTGCTACATAAATACATTTTACATTCTGATTCTTTTGATTCAATATTGTATCGATCGCAATAGCGGTTTTTCCCGTTTGCCTATCTCCAATGATCAACTCACGCTGACCACGTCCAATTGGAATCATGGAATCGATAATCTTTAAACCTGTTTGTAATGGCTCCGATACACTTTTTCGTGTCATGACTCCAGGTGCCACACGTTCTACCGGTCTTGTCTTATCGGAAATAATATCTCCTTTTCCATCGATGGCTTGTCCAAGGGCATTGACTACACGCCCCAATAAGGCATCACCTACACTAACTTCAATGACATGACCGGTTCTTTTGACCAGATCTCCTTCTTTGATATCTGCATTGTCTCCCATCAATACGACACCGACCTGTTCTTCTTCCAGGTTCATGACCATACCGTAAACATCGTGTGGGAAGACCAACAATTCAGACATCATTGCGTTTTGTAGACCATATACATTGGCTATACCATCACCAATACTTAATACGGTCCCACTTTCATCCATTTCAAGGCTCTGATCCATATTTTTGATCTGTGCTTTGATCAGATTACTGATTTCAGCAGGATTCAATGTCATACTTTCACCTCTACCCCATTTGTTTTAGTTTTTCTTTTATCGCGTTTAAACGAGATAAAACACTGTTATCTAAAACAAGATTCTCAGTCTGTACGCGAAGACCAGCTATTAATTCTGGTACTACTTCCATCTGAAGTTCTACCTTTTTTTCTAGTCGTTCTTCTAATACATGTATCAATGAGTCTATCTG
Source organism: uncultured Faecalicoccus sp. (assembly GCA_902497095.1). Lineage (GTDB taxonomy): Bacteria > Bacillota_I > Bacilli_A > Erysipelotrichales > Erysipelotrichaceae > Faecalicoccus. The sequence goes on along the minus strand of CABVDD010000033.1, from coordinate 18,420 downwards.
CTCTTTATCCAAAGCAGTTGCCGACTCCACTTTTACCAATTCAATATTGTTTGCCTTACGACGCTTTTTTTCATAACATGCCACAATTCCAGAAATATTGCCTGCCTGATCATGAGCTATACATACTTCCAAAAAACGTAGTAAAACCGGATGTAACTCCTTTTGAAATACAGAGTGTACTAAATCCAGTTTGACCTGCTTTTTAAGTTCAGGATGTCGCATGACCTTTTGTAGTTCAGGATTTTCTTTCCAAATATCGTTTAACTGTCTTAATTGATCATAAATCACTTCTTCACAGTTTTCTTCTGTGGCAACATCAAATAAAGCGGATGCAAACGAAGCCGAATAATCTACCATGATTTGTCGCCCGCCTCAGAGATGAAGTCATCAACGTATTTTTTCTGTGTTTCTTCATCCATCTGGTGTTCTACAAATCGTTTGGCAACATCAACTGCTACTTCACCGATCGCATCTTTCATAGAATTTTGCGCATTGCGTTTTTCTCTTTCTATGTCTTCCTGCGCTTTTTGTTTCATGAGCACAGCTTCTTGTTGCGCTTTTGATAGAATTTGTTTTTTCTCTTGTGTAGCCTGGGCACGTGCATTCTCCAAAATGACGTTTGCTTCCTGTCCGGCACTCTTGATCTGTTGATCATATTGATCTTTTAAATCTTCTGCCTCTTTTTTCAAAGCCAGTGAAGAGTCAATATTAGATTGTACAAACTGTTGCCGCTTTTCGACAAAAGCTACTAATTTTGACCAGAAAAACTTCTTTGCGATCAATACGATCAAGATCGTAGAAATCATTACAAGAATGACATCGGTCAGGCTGATTCGTAAATAGTTTTCTATAGTAAACCCTTCCATAACCGAAAACCTGTACTCGACCTACCCTTTCACAAAAATCAACAAAATAGCTACAACCAACGCGAAAATACCTGTTGTTTCGGCAAGAGCGATACCCAATACCATAATAGATTGGATCTTTCCGCTGGCTTCTGGATTACGTCCAACAGCTTCGGCACCTTTTCCAGCCGCAAAACCTTCACCAATACCTTGACCAAATCCGGCAACCATCGCAATACCAGCGCCTAATAAAGCCATACCTTGTACAAAAAATTCATTAAATTCCATTGTTGTCTCCTCCTGATTTTAAGCTTCTTCTTCACTGACTTGCTGACCCAAGAAGAAGGATCCCAGCGTAAAGAAGATATACGTTTGAATCACACCGGTAAATATATCCAGAAAAGCGTGAAGAAATGGAGTGAATATAAATCCAAGGACTCCCCACGGCATCACGGATTTCATAAGTGTATATATAAGCATCGTGATGATGCATCCGGCCAAAATATTTCCGAAAAGTCGCATTGTCATAGATAATGGCAAAGCTAATTCTCCAACGATATTCATTGGCAGTAAGACTGCCATAGGCTCTGACAAGTTTTTGATTCTTGCCTTAAGCCCAGCTCTTTTGATACCGTTGAACTGAATCATAAAGAAAATCGTTACGGCAAGAGTCGCATTGAAACTGACATTGCTTGTAGGATTCTGTAGCCCTACCAAGCCAATCAAATTGCTGACAAGCATCATCAATATCAATGTTCCAAAAAATGGAAGGTAACGCTTTGTCTTTTCTCTTAGATTTCCTTTGATGACATACAAAACTAAGTTCAAGATCTCTTCGCATACATAGACCACACCTTTACTGGCTTTGGAAGGATCGGCTTTATCGATCTTTTTCCCCGCCCAGATAAAGAATACGGCAAATATCACACAAAGACAGAGCCAAACCAAAATCGATTGTTGGATCTGCAGATGAAACGAGCCGAATGTGATCTCTAGAGCACTGACTTGCGGTTCCATATCAATTCTTCCTTTCTACAAAAGAATAGGTCAATAAGGCAGCTTTCTGACAAAGCATTCCTGCCAGGATTGCCAAAACAGAAATACCCAGATACGCACAGAATGCCATGACTGAGCCATATAACAAATAGCGTAAAGCATAATTGCTGTAACCTTGCCGCTTACCGGCCTTTTCTTCATGAGCAATAGATCTTGCCATATTTCGAATCATGGCAAAACCTATAAGAGATAGGATACACCCAATCCACACGCCAATAAAGACCAAAATGTCAAAAGATAACAAAAAAAGCAAAAAAATCGATACAACAAGTGAATAAAACAAGGTATATCGAATTATTTTTGATGACATTTGTGCTAATTCATTCATGGTATTTCCTCTGTCTGTCATAAAATCTATAGAAACTGCCAAATAGAGCATAAAATACACCTGCCAGTATGAAGAGAGGTGTTGTATGAAAATGATCATCGATCCAGATACCTAACCATACAAACACCAGCATACTGACAAACAATTCACTTCCAAAGCGAAAAATAGAATGCATTACTTTGTGCCAAAGATACGATCTCCGGCATCGCCCAATCCAGGAACAATATATCCTTTTTCATTTAGATGATCATCTAAACTTGCCAGATATATATCAACATCCGGATGCGCTTTTTCTACAGCTGCTACACCTTCAGGCGCCCCTACAAGACATACCAGCTTAATATTTTTAGACCCTTGGCGTTTGACCATATCGATGGCCGCAATGCTGGAACCACCGGTAGCTAACATTGGATCTACGATCAAAACATAAGCATCTTTCATACAGCTTGGATACTTTTCAAAATACGGATGTGGTTCTAATGTTTCTTCATCTCGATACATACCCACATGGGCAACTTTTGCCGTTGGAATCAAATTCTGAATTCCATTAACTACACCAAGTCCGGCTCTAAGTATTGGTACGATCACAACTTCTTTTGCGAGTGTACTTCCCTTATACGCACAGATCGGTGTCTCAATATCTACCTCTTTTAAAGGTAGATCTCTTGTGATCTCATAGACCATCAAGCCACCAATTTCGTCTAAATTCTGACGAAAGTCCTTCGTTCCTGTTTCTTTGTTGCGCATAACTGTCAATTTATGCTTGATCAGTGGATGATCAAATACTGTTAACATAATTTCACCAACCTCACTTCTCCGATTATAACATTATCCTACTTTAAATTAAAACGAAAAAACCACATGTTTTATAGGAATTTACTTTAACATTCTAAACTATTTTATAGTCAAAAAAATATCTGCCCTAAAGACAGATACTTTTACCCCTCTAATGAAACAATTCCAAACTGTGGTGCCGCCTGAATATTTAGACTAGCTTCGCGTAGATCTTTTTTTAAAAATGTCTCATGTAAGACATCCAAAGCCAGCTCAGGAACATTGGCTTCCTGCGATAAATGCGCTAATACAATATTTTTCGTTTTTGTATTAATCAAACTGGTAATATTGTGACTTGCATCTTCATTTGATAAATGACCAGAATCTGACAAAATGCGCTGTTTTACAAACATGGGACGAGTTGTATGCATCAACATTTCCATATCATGATTGCTTTCAAAGATATAATGATCCGCATTTTCCAAATATGCTTTTTCATGATTTGGAAGATAGCCGGTATCTGTTATGTAGACTAACTTTTGTTGTCCATCTTTGATCATATACCCCACTGTATTAGGCGCATCATGACTTAAACCGATCACTGTTATCTGCATATCCCCAATTACAAACTTTTCTAATGGTTTTACACATCTATGATCACGTACTTGTAAATCACAATAACTATATATTGGCAAATGATCAAAATGCTTCAATTGTGAAATGTGATCTTTATGCCCATGTGTAACCAATAAAGCATCCAGATCATTTATATCTTGTGACACACTTTGAAGACTTGACATTAAATATTTTTTAGTAGAACCACAATCAATGATTATCTTCGTTTTCTGAGTGCGAACCAGACAACTATTTCCTTTTGACCCAGAGCACAATAAATCAACCTTCATAAATATCCCCACTTTGATTTGAAAAATTTGTAAAACGGGAAATATTTTTTTCAAAAACAAGCTTTATTTTCCCCAAAGCTCCATTTCGATGTTTTGCCAACGATAGATCAACGATCGATGTATCTTCAGGAACCTGATCGTCCTGTTCTTTTTTATAATAATCTTCACGATAAATAAACATGACGATATCCGCATCCTGTTCGATAGAACCTGATTCTCGCAAATCTGAAAGTTGTGGTTCATGATCATTACGCTCTTCTACTTTACGTGCCAACTGAGAAAGTGCGATGACCGGACAATCCAATTCTTTGGCAAGAATTTTTAAGTTTCGAGAAATATCAGATACTTCCTGTTGTCTGGAATCAGCTCTTGTTCCTGTAATCAACTGCAAATAGTCAATGACAACCAAAGAAAGACTGTTATATTCTGTCTTGAGCTTTCTGCATTTTGAAAAAATTTGTGAGACTTTAATAGAACTGGTATCATCAATAAAAATATTTCTTTCACCTAACTGGCTACCGCTGAAATTTAAACGCGACATTTCCGCATCCGTCAGCTTGCCATCCCGCAGTTTATTGGAAGCTACTTGCGATTCGGAACTTAATAAACGCTTCATCAAAGAATCCGCTGGCATTTCCAAAGAAAAGATGGCTACAGCACCTTCATTTAACTTGGCAACTTCATTGGCAAAGTTTAAAGCCAGGGCACTTTTTCCCATAGCTGGACGAGCCGCTAAAATAATAAGATCGCCACGTTGAAATCCATTTGTGATTCGATCCAAGTCGGTATAACCAGTTCGGATACCCGTCACTCCTTTTTTGCTACGTAATTCGATCAACTGTTCCATTACACGATGTATGACGGTTTGCGAGGATTCAAATTCAGAACCACGTCTTTGTCTTGTCACATCCATGATACCACGCTCAGCCTGATCTAAGATCGTATCAATATCTTCACTGGCATCATATGATTCATTAGAAATCTTTTCCGCCGCAAAGATCAATCGTCGTAACTGCGCTGTATTTTTGATAGATTCAATATAATTGCGTGTATTGGCACTACTGATTGCACTGTCCGCTAAAGAAAGAATATAATCTGTTCCACCTGCACTGTCTAACTCTTCTTTATCAGCTAAACGTGTGATGATCAAATTAAGGTCTACAGGCTGACCATTACGAGCTATTTCCTGCATACAAGCAAATAAACGTTGATGCGAAGGAAGATAAAATTCTTCTGGCTGTAAATCTAAATCATTACACTCCTGCATTACAGAAGGATATACCATTAAAGATCCCAGAAGTGCCTGCTCTAAAGTTTTTGAATTTGGCAGTTCTCTTGCCATAATTAACCTTTCTGTGAAACGTGGACATGAATCGTTCCAATAACTTGACCCTTATAAAGATCCACTTGTACATTTGTCATACCCAGGCTGGATACTGGAACATCCAATTTAATTTTTCGTTTATCCACTTCAATTCCTTTTTCCTGTAAAGCTTGATGGATCTGTTTTGTAGAAATTGATCCAAATACTTGTCCCTCTTTACCAGCGCTTAAAGAAAATTCCAGTTTCATCGTTTCTAATTTTTTCTGAAGTTCTTCTGCTTCTTTTTTTAACTGTGCCTCGTGTTCTTTTTTCAACGCCAACTGTTCATCTAAAATCTTACTGCTTCCTTTTGTATAAGCAACAGCCAGCTTTCTTTTGATCAAAAAATTTCTGGCATATCCATCACTGACTTCTACAACTTCATCTTTCTTCCCTACTTTTTTTACATCACTCAACAAGATGACTTTCATGACTTGTTTCCTCCTTGATAATTTCTAATAATGCTTGTTTATATTCTTGTGGACTTAATTCTTTAGTTGATGAGGCCGCTGCACTAAAATGACCGCCTCCATAAAGTTTTTCCATGACCTTTTGTACATTAAAAGTACCATCGCTTCTGGCGCTGCAGCAAGTAGGTGCATCTTCGGCATTGCTTCGAGCAATTGTAAAACTTGCCGTACATCCTTTTATCAACAACAAAGCTTCACTTACTTGCGCTAGTGTTGTTTTATCCACTTTTTTATTTTCTTCACATACGATCATAAAATGATCCATATATGGTTTTGCCAACTGAATCAGACTGTGCTTTAAAGTAAAATGCGCATAGTCTTCACACAGGGCCTTTTCAGCCAGCTTGACATTGGCACCCCATGTACTTAATGCGGCTGCTGCTTCAAAAGTTCTGGCATCTGTATGCATTTTAAAACGATTCGTATCCACCAAAATACCTAAATACATAATTGTTGCCTCCGCTTCAAAAATCGGAACATGATCAGGAATGTTCTGTAACATCTCGACGATCAGCTCGCATGTAGAAGAAGCACTGCTTTCAATGTATGTCAAAATCGCATGACGAATAAAGTTTTCATTTCTTCGATGATGATCAATGACGATGACACGCTGACATTTTTCAATAAACTCTTTGGCACTGCTGATGGCTGGTATGCCATGATCGACCATCACAAGCAAGTCTTTGGAAAAATCCATTTGTTCTCCTGCTTGTTCTGGCGTAATAAATGTATGTCTTTCTTTGATCACTCGAATGTAATGGTCCATTACAGATTGAAGCTGCGCATCTCGTGGAACATCTTTTAAAACTATATAAACATTTTTCTTTAATGTACGTGCCCAACTTGAAATACTCAAGCAGGCTCCCATACAATCAAAATCTGACATGATATGACCCGCAATATAAATTTCATTACTTTCTCGCATTGCATCCTGCAAAGTCTGTGAAAGAATACGAACTCGTACTTTGGAGCGGGCCGAACTCATTTCTGAGTTTCCTCCTACATATTCAACAGAACCATTTACATCTTTGATAGCTGCCTGATCACCGCCTCGAGATTGAGCCAGTTCGATCAATTCATTGATGGTTGTATCTAATATTTTAAAATCGTTAGTGCCATAAGCAAAACTCATACTTAAGGTAATGGAGACACCTATATTGTTAGCTTTATCTTTAATAATTTGAAGAATCGAAAAATTCTGCTGGCGAACTTTTCTAAAGATTTCCTGATTTAAGACAAGGATAAAGCGATCACTGCGCAAACGTCGAATCATAATTCCATTGTCCTGTGCCCATGAAACGATCGGGCTTCGCAGCTGGGTATTGATATGTGCCATCAATTCTTCGTTTTCATAAGACTGATATTCCATATAGTTATCCAATTGCACTAAACCAACAACCAGACGATTTTCATTTGCTTCTCGTTCTAAAGCATCGAGTTGTGTAATATCTTTGACAAATAAAAGTTGTGAATCTTGTTTTCGAGTAATTTCATAAACCGTATCTTGATATTTGGCACGGATCACATCTACATCTTCATCAAATAAAACACGAATCTTTTCAATCCAGCTTGTCAGCTTCTTGTTGACCAGATCAATACCTTTTTGGGTAAAATAATCTGAAGCCCACGTAACAATATATTCATTATTATATGTTAAGATACCTACACCGCCAAAAGACAATGCTTCTTTAGCATCTTTTCCAAGAACGCGGGAAATATCCACTTCTGTCTTTACACCATAATCATTAATATCTTTAATAAATCCTAAAAGTGGAATACCAAATACCAGCACCAGCAACAATAAAAAACCAGCACTGAAATAGTAACCATTAATGATCGATATGATTTCTAAAACGATCCAAATTAAAATTGCGGCGATAAATAAAGAGCGCCATTTGTGAAACTGTTTCATGATAAACCTCTCAAATCCCAGTTCTTACGAATTGCGAAAAGACAATCCAGTTCGCCTAAAAAAATCCAAACCAAATTAACAACGGGAATCACGGCCCCAAAGACCGCAAAGAAACTAAACTTTTTGATATTTTTTTGAATGCCATAATCCATCAAAACAATGGCTCCAAAAAAGCTTAACAACATACAATCGGCAAAAAAGAAGATCTGCAAACCTGTTTGCCATATAGGATATTCTAACACATTTTGTCCAAAAAAGAACAACAGCCAGATTCCAATACTTGCCATACCAAAAGCAGAATTTCCCTGAATATCTTTTAAAGACCCTATATTTCGTATAGGAATATGAAGACGATTACATAACAAAATAGCTAATAGATGTACACAAAGTGCCTGAAGAAAGCCCATAAATAAAACAAATAAAGCACAAAACGCCTGAAAATCAATAAAAGGTATCCATGAAGAGAGCGCTTTAAAATCAGCATGCATATCTAATCCAAATAAAGCAGCCCAAATATAGACCATTGCCACATAAGAAATTGTTGAGAATACAAAACAAATGAAAAAATTCGTTCGATGTTTAAATTGTTTATACACGCCAACGCCATAGACATAGCCAATCAAAAGAGCGCTCCAGCTATAAAACCAGGTGGTAAAAGAGCCAAATAAAAAGCTCAAAAATCCCATAGATATGGCCGTAACAAATCCGGCTCGAATGCCTTGAGAAGCACTATATAATAAGATAGGCATTATAAAAACCCAACTTAAGCTAGCTTCAATCATCATTCCAGTTTGTTGATTTAAAAGTAGAAGTAAGCCATACAGTGCGACACACATGGCCCCTTTTGTAATTGATGAAGTTTTCATATAGCCTATTTTAATCTATTCTGGCAATAAAAAAAAGGACTTTAAACAAGTCCTTAGTCAACTACATATGGTAATAAAGCCATCTGACGTGCACGTTTGATAGCTGTAGCCAACATTCTTTGATATTTGGCACGTGTTCCTGTTACACGTCTAGGAATGATTTTTCCGTTTGCGTTGATAAAACGTTTTAACAATTCAACATCTTTATAGTCGATTTCTTTAATTTTGTTTTTTGTGAAATAACAAACTTTTTTACGACCCATGCGTTGTTTCTTAAAAGCCATAACTCATTTCCTTTCTATTAGAATGGTAAATCATCACTAGAAATATCTAGTGTATCACTTGCATCAAAATCAGCGCCAAATGGATCTTGTGCATTCGGCATAGAAGATGCCGCCTGTCCATATGGATCCATAGCTGCCTGCGGTTGCGCATATGTATTAGCACCATAAGTGTTAGCTTGTGTATGCTGCGTATTTTTCGGTTCCAAGAACTGAACATTGTCTGCAACCACTTCTGTTACATATACTCTTTGTCCCTGATTGTTTTCATAATTGCGTGTCTGGATACGCCCTTCCACGCCAATCAAAGAACCTCGATGAAGATATTGACACATCAGATCCGCTAAACGATTCCAAGCTACACAATTGATGAAATCCGCATCTGGCTGTCCTGGTGTCTGTACACGACGATTGACAGCCAATGAAAAACTAACAACACTTGTTCCACTCTGCGTTTTTCTTAATTCTGGATCTTTTGTCAATCTTCCTACTAATATGACACGGTTGATCATATCTATATCCTCTTTTATTCTTCGTCTTGTGTCTTAACGACCATGATACGAATAACGTTGTTGCTGATACGTGCTAAACGTTGGAATTCAAAAATCCCTTCATTTCCACAAGTTACATTGATTACGACATAGTGACCTTTTTTCATGTGATCAATTTCGTACGCAAAATCTTTGATTCCCCAGTCATCTACCTTGTCGATCGTACCTTCGTTAGAAGTAATTGTAGCGTGTAGACGATCCTGAACAGCCTTGAACTGTTCTTCATCTAAAGATGCGTTTACAATGTACATGATTTCGTATTTTTTCATTCTGTACACCTCCCTTTGGACTATGGTATCTTCAAACAGATACAGGGCAAGCACAAACTTGCTTTGTAATAATAGCATGCCCCTAAAGCACATGCAAGCAAAATATCGGGAAATTCTCTTTATCCGTGCGGATTTCCATACAGGTTCAATAACACACAACCAACCACGATCAAAAGAATGCCTAAAAATCCTATTCCACTCATCTTCTGATGAAAAATAAGGATCGAAATGGCGGTTGTAGCCACAATGCCAACCGCGCACCACGTCGCATATGCAATTCCCAGATTAATTTTAAGCAATGCTTTAGAAAAGGCAAAAAAGCAGATAGAATAAAAAATAATACAAGCTAAAGACGGCCAAAATTTAGTAAATCCAGCTGATGACTGTAACATGGAGCTGGCCATGATCTCAAAGACTATCGCAACACCTAACAATAAATATTCCACAACAAACACTCCTACTTATATTCCGTGATTCCTTCACCCTCATTGGGTTCAAAATGTGAGTAAACACTATCACAGACAAACACAAACAACAATATACTGCAAATTATTTTTAATATATGCGGCCTGATTTTTTGAATCCAGTCATCAAAAACAGGCGCCAATATATAAATAAAGGCCATGCCGCCGACTCCAAACAACAATAGTCCCTCAGCACAGATACGACCATTCACATTTAAAAAATATCCTGTATAATCCCACCATTTTAACCCTGTATTCAATTCCATGACATAAGATGTATTGTATTCCAAAATTCCACATACGATCAAAATCAACACAAATGTCAAGGCCGGATTGGTTCTAAACTTCTTTAATAAAGTTAATATCAATATACCACCAAAGCCATAAATCGGCAGCCAAGGTCCATATAATGCTCCTCGATTGACAATAGAACCATCAGTAATTAGATGTAAGCTGACTTCCCAAAGCCATCCCATACAAGAAAAAATGAAAAACATCATGATCAAAGACCAGATACTGTAATCTCGTAAAGGATCTAATACGGCAAGACGGCTTCTCTTTTTTATATCTGATATATGAAACAACCTGGTAGGATACTGCATTCCCTGAATTTCTCTTTTTAAAAGTTCATATCTTAAAAATCTATGATTTTCTCTTTCATATTCTCTTTCTTCTTTTCCATTTTTTAGTAAAATTCCAAACCAGTTGGCCATAAAGCCACGTACCCCACATAAAGGCTTTGGTTTTTGGTGCATGCGTATACCTTCTGGATATGCTTGCTGTAAAAGAGAAGGTGTAGCAACTTTATACAGATAATCATCTTTTAAAAGATTTTTATAGGATGGATCTACTTTCAAAATACATTGACGCACATAAACATAGTATTCTGCCATGGTACAGGCTTTATAAGGGGAAACATAAAAAATACCAACAAAACCCAAGGTCATTACCGATAATAGTTTCCAACCTAGAAAAGATAGTTCTAATTTACAACATTCCCATTTATGTCCATACATCATCTGTTTGGATAATTGAATAGTCTCATTAGCTTTTAAAGTCGGATTTTCGGCCAGAATATAAGGAATCATATAATACGAATAGTGCTTGATCACTGCACCGATGATCGTAAAGGCCCATAAAGTTCTATATACATATTCAACAAAGCGCACCCAGGCTACATGACACCATTTATGTACCCGAATCAAGAACAAGAAACGATCTAAAGCCACGTATTTATACGTTCTGGCTTCTAAAATCATCCTTTGAGCAATGATCGCAAAAATATTCTGAATATAACACCATCCCAAAAAGAAAAAGGCCATTACTAAAAATACCATGCACCAAACCGAAAGACTTTCGGAACCAATTATAGTATGAATTCCAGCAGTTAATGTTATATAAATGGATCCGGAACTGATCGCATTGACCACGGCCGCTATCACACCGTTAGTTCTACCAAAAACAGCACTTGAATGGGATCGTATTTCTTCTTGTTGTATCTGATGAGCTTTTAATTTTCCTGCATCTAAGTTTTCTTCAACCAGATTTTTTAACACTTCATTGGCACTTAATTGCGATGGCAAGGCCGTTGTATCATTGCTTGTCTGCACAGCACTAAACATACTTGCCAGCTCACCAGCTAAAAGAACCGATAACAAGCTAATAACAATCAATAAGCCATAATGTCGTTTCATCACAATCTTTGCCTTTTGTTTGATTTCTTTTCGCTTCATAATATTATCCCTTTGAATTTCAGTATATTGCATTTTTGAAAGATTTCAACTTTCTTTATAGAAATCCCTTTCATTCTATGATATTTTGATACAAGGGGGATCTAATATGGAAAATAAAGCTTGTTTAATTGAAGATACCAATTTACAACTTCTTAAACGTATTCAAGAAGATACTATTCCTTTACGTACATTGATGGCTTATTATCGTTGTGCCATTATGGAAGTAGAAACTAAATTTAGAGTACTCAACGAAGAGTTTTCAATCGAACGAGAACACAATCCCATTGAAACTATCAAATCTCGCTTAAAAAGCCCAGAAAGCATAATTAATAAATTACAAAATCGCAATCTTCCGCTGACTGTGCAATCCATTGAATCCAATCTATTTGATATTGCGGGAATTCGCGTTATTTGTTCTTTCCAAAATGATATTTACTTATTAGCTGAATATCTTTTATCGCAAGATGATATTGATTTAGTAGAAATTAAAGACTATATCAAACATCCTAAAGAAAATGGTTACAGAAGTTTGCATTTGATCGTTCAAGTTCCTATCTTTCTTCATAAAGAGAAACGTTCCATGAATGTTGAAGTACAATTTCGTACAATTGCCATGGATTCCTGGGCTTCTTTAGAACATAAGATTCGCTATAAAAAAGAATTGGATGAACAAACTTTAAAAACGATCAATGATGATCTCTTAGAATGTGCCTTATTAAGTGCAAAATTAGACGAAAAGATGGAAAAAGTTCATCAACAAAGCATGAAAAAAGCTGTATCGAATCGATGAAAATCATCGATTCCTACAGCTTATTTACTAAGGTTATAAATTTTACTGTGCATTCAGTTTCGCATTGGCAAGCATTAAACGAATACGATTTTCCTGATTGACCTTACTAGCACTAGGATCATAATCAATAGCTACAATATTTGCATTTGGATACGCTTCCTTAATTCTTCGTACCATGCCTTTGGCCACAATATGATTCGGCAGGCAGCCAAATGGTTGCGCTGAAATGATATTATTGACACCATTCTTTACAAGAGATACGACTTCACTTGTCAAAAGCCATCCTTCTCCCATTTTTACACCCTGATCAATAAAACCTTTTCCATCACGAATGACCTGATTAAAGTCTTCCGGTGCTCGAAATGTTCCATCTTTCTTTACCGCTTCTTCAAACGTTTTCTGCATGCGCATGATCAATGATTTGGCAAGCGAGAAAAAAGTATGTGTTTTGGCATGACGATGATAATACTCATAATCGATGATTCCATTTTCAATACAGTATAAACCAAAGTCCATAACCCCTGTTACAACCGGTTCAAATCCTTCCTGCATTAAATAATCTTCTAGGTGATGGTTTCCTAATGGTGAGTATTTCATGTAGATTTCTCCAACGATACCCACGCGAATCTTAGGCTCATTACTGCGTGGAACAGCTTTCATACGATCGATCATCATCTTATAAATTTTCTTTGATTTTCTATACCCTTGACCAGCCAGTTCTTTTTTTAAATATTCTACGATCTCATCAATGACTTTTTCTGTATCTCCTGCATGAAGTTCATAGGGCATGACTTGATTTTTTAGCCACATCAATGCATCTCCATATAATACACAATACAAAACTCGCAATAACATAGGCATCGTAAACTTTAAACCACTGTCCTTTTCCAATCCGGAAAAATTCACAGATAGACAAGGAATATGCTCCCATCCTTCCATCTGCAAAGCTTTTCGTAATAGCGAAAGATAGTTACTGGCACGACAACCCCCAGCTGTCTGCGTAATGACCAATGCGACCTTGTTTAAATCGTATTTGCCGCTTTTTAAAGCATCTATAAATTGTCCAATGACCAATAAAGCCGGATAACATGTATCATTATGTACATGGGCCAATCCTTCTTCTTTGACTTGTTCGCTCTCGTTAGCCAATACTTCTATATGATATCCACTTTGTTCAAAAGTTGGTTTCAAAAGACGGAAATGTATAGGCAACATACCTGGAACCAAAATGGTATATTGATCTTTTTTCGCATTATCAAACTTTGTATAGTGCGTAGCCATTTTAGTCCTCCTTTCCTTCCGCAATGGCTTCTTTTAAAGAACGTAAACGAATGCGTGCGGCTCCCAGATTATCAATTTCATCAATTTTGATCTGTGTATAAAATTTATCTGCATCTTTTAAGATATCTTTTACTTCGTCGCTGGTGATCGCATCGATTCCACATCCGAAGCTAACCAATTGTACTAATTCCATATCCGGATTTTCACAGACATACTTGGCAGCCTGATATAAACGCGCATGATATGTCCATTGATTTAATACATAAACTTTTTGGCGCTCTTGACGTGGAACGCTTTCTTCACTTAGAACCACAAATCCAAGTTGTGTTAAAAGCTGATGGATCTGATGGTTGATCAGTGGATCTAAATGGTAAGGTCTACCACATAAAACTACCATTGGGTGATGATGTGCTCTGGCATAACTAACGGCATCCAAATGTTTCTGAACCAGTTTTTCATGGAACAATTGACGTTCTAACAAACCTTCTTGTAAAGCTTGTTTCAATTGTTTTTTTGTAAAATGAAGATCTGCTTCTTCCAATGTTCTTTGCATCGTCTTGGCAAAACTGTTTTCATCGTCCAGGCTTATATATGGATATAAGAAAATTTTATCTTCGAACTCCATATTAGCTGCAATATTTTCCGGATAATAAGCCACTAAAGGACAATTAAAATGATTATCACTTTGATGCTCATCCACGTTATACGTCATACATGGATAAAACAGGATCTTCTGTTGACCTTTGACCATTTGCACAATATGCCCATGCACTACTTTTGCCGGAAAACAAGCTGTATCACTTGGTATTGACTGTTGTCCATCATAATACATCTTCTGTGTTGTCGGTGTAGTCCAAACAACTTCTATTTGAAGACAATCAAAGAATTTTGTCCAAAATGGAAGCATATCATAATTATTCAATACCAAAGGCATTGCGATTTTTTGATCATGTTTATATTTTTGCTTCTGTTCTTCCATCATCTGCATCTTATCTTTATAAAGATCTGGAAGTTCTTCTTTTTTCTGGATGGAGTGAATCATCTTATCACATTTATTTCCTGCCACAAGACGAGAACCATCACTAAAAGTATTGATTGTTAAAGAACAATGATTGGTACACCTATTGCATGCTACAGACTTGGACGTATGAGAAAAATTTTCCAATGCTTTTGCATCCAACAATGCACTTTTAGTACGATGAAGTTTTTGCGCATATAAAGCAGCTCCAAAAGCTCCCATCAAATGTGCAATACTTGGACGAATGACTTCGTAACCCAATTCCTGTTCAAAGCTTCGTAAAATCGCATCATTTTGGAAAGTTCCGCCCTGCACTACGATGTGTTTTCCAATATCATCTTTATTTCGGGCTCGAATGACTTTATACAAAGCGTTTTTTACCACTGACTTACAAAGACCGGCACTGATATCTTCAATGGTAGCGCCATTCTTTTGCGCTTGTTTTACACCTGAATTCATAAAGACCGTACAACGGGTTCCCAGATCTACCGGATGTTTTGATTTCAAGCCCAACTTTGCGAACTCTTTGGCATCATAACCCAGTGATTTCGCAAACGTTTCGATAAAAGACCCGCATCCCGAAGAGCAAGCTTCGTTTAAAACGATATCATCAATATGGCCATCACGTATCTTAAAGCATTTTATATCCTGACCGCCAATATCCAAAATATAATCAACCTGTGGATTAAAATAACGCGCTGCTACATAATGTGCCATTGTTTCTACAATGCCGCCATCTAAATGAAAAGCAACACGCATCAACTCTTCTCCATACCCTGTCGAATACGCACCAAAAATTCGTATGTTTGGGTTGATCCGATAAATCTCTTTGAGATCTTTTAATACAACATCTAAAGGGTTTCCTTTATTTGAGGTATAGCTTTCATATAAGATCTTATGTTCTTCACTTAATAACACTAACTTTGTCGTAGTAGAACCTGAGTCAATACCTAAGTATGCTTTACCCTGATATGTTTGCAGATCATCATATTGCACATCATGCATCTTGTGACAGGCAATAAAATCTTGATATTCTTTTTCATTTTCAAAAAGAGGCTGTCCGGCTTCCATCTGCATTGGCATATGAACCAATTGATCTAAACGTTTTACTAGATCTTCATAAGTAAATGTTTCCTGAGCACAAAGAGCTGTTCCTAAAGCCACAAAATGAATGGCTGTATCCGGACATGTGCTTTGATCAGAAGACAGATTTAACGTTTCTTCAAATCGTTTTCGTAAGCCGCTCATAAAATATAAAGGACCACCTAAAAATAAAATGTTCCCTTCAATTTTTCGTCCTTGTGCCAAAGATGTAACGGTTTGGTTTACTACCGCTTGAAAAATACTGGCACACAAATCAGATTTGTCTACACCTTGATTGATCAAAGGCTGAATATCCGTTTTCGCAAACACACCACATCGACTTGCAATCGGATAAATCTTATGGCATTGAAAACTTGCTTCATTCATTTGTTCTAAAGACATATCTAAAAGCGAAGCCATTTGATCAATGAAAGCACCTGTACCACCTGCACATGTTGAATTCATTCTTTGTTCCAGACTTCCTTTGAAGAATAAGATCTTGGCATCTTCTCCTCCAAGTTCAATAGCACAATCCGTTTGTGGATAAAACTTTTTTATAGCCGCTGCAGAGGCAAATACTTCTTGTACGAACGGAAGATTACCCGCTTCACAAAGACCTAGAGCTCCAGATCCTGAAATCGCAAAGGAAAAGGGCTCTTTGCAGAACTCTTTTAACTCTTTTATTTTTTCTAAAGCTTTTTGACGAACTTTAGCCATATGTCGTTCATACGACTTATATAAAATGTTGTTTTGTTCATCTAAAACCACTGCCTTGATCGTGGTACTTCCTATATCAAACCCTATTCGAATCGTCATTTTCAATCACCTGTCCATTATTATAACCAATTCAAAGAAAAAATCATCATAAAATGCCTAAAAAATAAGTACCTTAACTTTTATTTACCTTTTTTTAACGATTGTTTTTTTATTTCATGATAAAATGTGCTTTGGAAAACTGTGTTTTGTTTTCTATAATATATAAGGATCTATAATATATAAGGAAATATTAAGAAAGGATTTGGATCTTATGAAAATTAAATTAAATCGTCAAGAAATACGTTGGATCGTATACGATATAGGAAATTCAGCTTTTATTCTCTTAGTTTCCACAATACTTCCTATTTATTTCAACAGTATTTCCAAGGCTCAGGGAATTCCTGAATCCAGCTATCTTACCTATTGGTCATATGCAACATCGATTTCTACCCTTGCCGTTGCGATATTAGGACCTATTCTAGGAACCTTAGCGGATTATCAAGGAAAAAAGAAAAAAGTATTTCTTTTATCGGCACTATGTGGTGCTTTAGCTCTTGCCTGCTTTTGGATTCCCTCTTATTGGCTTAGCTTTCTAGTATTATTTATAGTCGCAAAAATCTGTTATTCATTATCATTGATTTTTTATGATTCCATGCTGGTAGATATCACAACCGATGAAAGAATGGACAACGTTTCTTCAAAAGGCTATGCCTGGGGATATATTGGAAGCTGCATCCCTTTTTTGATTTCACTGGTTTTTGTTCTACTCTATGAAAGTATCGGCATTTCATTGAACACTGCTATGATGATTGCCTTTGTGATCAATGCCTTATGGTGGATCGGTTTTACATTGCCATTAGCCTTTCATTACAAACAAAAATATTATATTGAACCAAAAGCACACCCTGTAAAAGATACGTTTGTACGTCTATATAACACTTTAAAAGATGCCCGTAAACAAAAGAAAGTATTTTTATTTCTACTTGCCTTTTTCTTCTTTATTGATGGCGTATATACGATCATTGATATGGCTACCGCTTACGGAACAAGTCTTGGATTAGATACCACAGGTTTATTATTAGCTCTCTTGGTAACACAGATCGTTGCCTTTCCTGCCAGTTTGCTTTTTGCGATTCTTTCTAAAAAACAAGATACTGGAAAACTGATCAAAATTTGTATCATTGCTTATTTCTGCATTGCGCTTTTTGCCATACAACTTGATAAGCAATGGGAATTCTGGTTGCTTGCCGTTGCCGTTGGCTGCTTTCAAGGTGGTATACAAGCTTTATCCAGAAGTTATTTTGCCAAGATCATTCCCGAAAACGCAAGTGGTGAATACTTCGGTTTATTTGACATCTGCGGTAAAGGAGCCAGCTTTTTAGGAACTTTCCTTATTGGTTTTGTAACACAGTTGACAGGGCACCAAAATTTAGGAGTAGCGGCCATCTCCATCATGTTTTTGATCGGACTGTATTTCTTCAATAAAGTAACCAAACTCTAATAAAAAAAGGGGCTGTAACGAGTAAATAGGTTGAAACAGTTCTCAAATACAAAAAAAGGACCGGAATATTTGATGGTTTAAGTCAAATACTCCGGCCTTTTTGGTATAATTGTTTGTGTCTAAATACCTAGTAAATAGTAACGCAATTCAGCCATCTTTTCAATTCCCTTTGAA
>CABVDD010000032.1 GCA_902497095.1 uncultured Faecalicoccus sp. | reverse complement strand
CACAACCTTTTGATCCGTAGTCAAACGCTCTATCCAATTGAGCTATGGGCGCACATACACAATCAGTGCTTAATTAATATAGCACAGCCTTTCATCTTTTGCAATGCCTTTTTTTAAAAAAAGCACTGATTGTTTGATTTTTCAATAAATTCTAATTGATTCAAAGGACTTTTTTTCTCACTTACTGTTCTTCTACAATTTCTAGATCTTTAAACACCGGATCTTGCACGTTTTCAATGGTAGCTTCTTGTCCATCCATATAAAAGGTATAACTTCCATCTCTATGATGAATTAAATGACCTCGATCATGGATATCTTGTTCGCTCCATGTTCCTTCTGCCTGTGGATCATATTCATAATAAGGCTCAAAGATAATCAAATTCGTAATCAAAGGAAGTGTAACAACCACCAGCAACAATGCTCTATTTGTCTTTTTATTCCATTTTGAATCTAACAAATATTGGACTCGATATGAAAGAATGCTCTGATTTTCGGCTAAGAAAAAGCTGGATGAAAACTGTAGTTTCTTTTGAATCGCACTTTCTTTTACCTTTTCTTTCATCTCCACTAAAATTGAAATATAATCCAACATGTGCTCATGTGTCATTCTTCGTGTAACTTTTTCATCAACACGAAGTTCTAATACAATTTGAATCTGATTTTTCAACCAATATATCGGTAAAAACCACCAATATAAAATCGTTAAAATATTTATGGCCTGTTTGATCCAAATATCGTGATTTATGATATGCTGCAACTCATGCGACAATATGTTTTCCAATTCTTTTTGAGTAAATGAAATATCCGGCAATAAAATTACTTTTTTCCATCCCAATACCATAGGTGTAGATATCAAACTTGTCTTCCATACAGGATAATCTAACTCTTTACTTACTTTCATAAAATCAGAAATATGATAAATCTTACTTTTCTTTTCAATAAATTTTTGTATCAAAATAACTCTTCTGACTTTATAAAGCGAATAAAAGCCTGTGATCAAAATTCCCACCAGCCAAATTACTACAATTATTCTCCATAATGTAAACCCTAAAACATCACTGTATAAAACTGTCTGCAAAGGATTCATCAAAGCACTGAACGTAATCGTTTTAGTAAAAGGAAACTCAACTGGTAAAAAAAGTCGAATTCCAATGATCGTTGCCAATAACATCAAAAGATCAGATCGAAATAAAAAATGCATCTTTTTTCTATCTGTCAAAAAATGAAAAAACCAGATCATCATCAATGCCATTAATAACGTAATAAATATCGAAGAAGCAGATATATGCATAAAATTTACCCCCCCCGTTGTTAAATCATTATATCTTGTTTTTTCAAAAAGAACACATTAAGATTTCATGAGGATTAAAAATATCATTTAAACATCTTAAAATCAAACAAAAAATTAAGAAAATTTTATAAAATTCATAGAACATCTTATGCTATAATACAACTACGAAAGGGGATCATTTTTTTAAGGGGTTTTGCATTCATGAAGGGGAAACAAATCATATATCGGGGTTCTGTTCTTTTATTTTTTGTCGCCATTATTTTCGGCTTGTTTATCAGCGCATGCACTCATGCAGAAACATTGCCAATCCGTCCAAATATTGTTTATCAAAAAGGGGAAAATGTTAATCTTAAAGTTGAAAATTTTCTAGATTCTAATGTGTCTTCTGAAGTTCTAAAAAAAGCTGTTTTATATTCGCCTTTATTAGATCGTGAAAAATACACATTAGATGAAAATTGTAACGTAGTTTCCAAAGGTAAAGATTATTTAGAGTGTGGAACATATCAAGTTTCTATTGCTTATAAAGGAGAAATTAAAACAGTACAATTTAAAGTGGTAGAATAATCAATAAAAAACGGCAAATGCCGTTTTTTATCGTCTTAGTCGAAATGTTTTTGTTGCCTTGGCATAAACAAGTTTATACGCAATGATAATATAAACAATGCAGAATATCGACATGATCGTTCCAAAGACATATGTGCTCATATGTACATAAATAAATGCAAAACAAACCACATACGTTAATGACATCACTATACTATAAGTTGCACTTTTCATTTCTGTAAATTCATTATACGGCTGTAAAAGATAGTAACATGTCAAATAATGAATAGAAAAGAAAATACTGCAAGAAACTATGCAAATAAATACAATAGGATACATCCAAAAACTTTCCTGTCCCTGCGCCATCAACAACAAAATTAGCAACCCTAACGCAAGAACTAAAGCTGGCATCAAATTGATCAAGATCAATGAACGTAAGCGCAATCGAAACAAAGATAAGATCACATCCGGCCTTCGATAAAAAGAATATGTCAACATACTATGATCACAATTTCGAAACATCACCTGTACAACTGATTTTGAAGAATTAAACGAATAAAGTATAAATACAAAATAGGGAAGATAGCCCGATACAAAACCTTGTACAGTTTCTCTTGCTTCTATAAAAAAGATTTCCAAGATTCCAACCAATACAACAACGCCTAAAGCAATTAATGTCATTCGTTTTGAGTAGCGCCATAATATTCTTTTATGACGTTTAATAAATAAATCATTAAAATATGCATACCCGGTTTTATCACTGGTGATCTTTTGATCTTGACTGATCATATCCCAAGAATTTTTATTCTGCACTTCTTTTAAATTTGACTTTAATTGAATAGGACTATTCTGCAATAACAGACGATACATCTCTTTATATCTTTTATACTTCCAAATATAGGGATTGACCATCACACCTGCCAGTACTACGATTCCCATCAAGAAAACGTATACGATTGCAGGTAAAAACCATCCAATAAAAAATCCGCCATAGCTGATGATCCAACAAATCAGGATCGTTATCCAAATCAGTCGAACCGGACTATTTTCATTACGGATCCAACCTTTTGTATCAAAGCGATACAAAGACCAAGCTGCGCTGATCATCTTGCTGGCTATGATAAAAAACGGCAAAAGCAGGCTATAAAACCAAGGAAGATTCCATAAAATGCACAAGTATAGTAAAGAAACACTCATACCGATCAATATTTTGATCATGAAATACGTAAAATCTGTTAAAGTGTATGCTTTTGCATCCATACGCAAAGAAATCATCGCATAATATTTATCTTTTGTAGGATCAAACATCGTATTATTAGAAACAGCGCCGGCAATAGTTAAAAAGAAAACAATATGAAGCATGGCTAACGACATAGATTTTGGCATACTAAACACTATCGGCAAATATATACAAATACCTACATATAGACCTTTATTGATAAAAATCGAAAGAACTTCCCATAATAAAGCTAAAATGGTAATTAACATTTTTAATTTCTTATTTCCATACAACCTTACTGAAAACAGATGTTTGATTCCCGGAATTTGTCGCAAACCGTATAATATGGAATTGATTCGATATGTGATTCTCAAACGAAAAGAGATCCAAAAAACTTTACGCATGATCTTGTTCTTGTAGAAGCCGCAAGATTTCCGCTTTTAACTCGGCTTCACTCTCCTTTTCCGGCATTTCTTCAAGACGTCCATGATTCAATAAAACGATTTCATCACATAAATCAAAAGCTAAATCCATGATATGCGTTGACAAAATTAAGATGCGATCCTTTTTCAAGTCACGAAGAATATTTTTCATCTCTTCGGCCACCACCACATCTAATGAAGTCAAAGGCTCATCCAACAGTAAAACTTCAGGTGAGGCAATGATATTGATCAACATTTGCATCTTGTTTTTCATTCCATGTGAAAAATCTTTCAATAATCGATCCCGATCCTCCGGTTCTAAATTCACCATTTCAAAGTATTCATCCAAACTTCGTTTATTCTTTATTCGCTCTTCATTAATTTCAACAAAAAATTTTAAAAACTCACGAGCTGTTAAAAACTCCGGAACCTGTGGTGTTGACAATACATAACCGATATCTTCCATCTCTAAAGATTTCTCCTGTAAACCTTCACACAAAACAAAACGTCCTTGATCTACAGCAATATCTTGATTTAAACAATTAAATAATGTAGTTTTCCCTGCTCCATTTCTTCCCAATAGTCCATAGATCTTACCTGGTTTAAATGTAAAAGTAATATCTTTTAATACTTCCTTATTATCAAAACTCTTTTTCAAATGCTCAATCTTTAATTCCATAAAAACCTTCTTTCATAAAACCATATTATCATAGTTAAGACTTCTTTAGTATCACAATTCTACCTATAAAAAAAGACCAGCTTTTGCTAGTCATTTAATCGCAATAAATTATGTTCTTCTATGCCTACGTGAACTATGCTTCCTACTTCAAATAAGGCAAAACTTCGAAATAATACTTCTGATGTAAAAGTTACATCCTTGCACTGAAGAGTGTAGCGTAACACGTTTCCTCGAGAAATAAAATCAATGACTTTGGCATCAAAAGTTAAATAAGCTGGATCTGTAATCGGCTCTTGAGACAACATAAGAGTTTCTGGTCGAATCGCATAGTAATTGCCTGGATAGCGTTTTTCAGGAAAAAAGGCCGTCAAATCAACCGGTGTCAAAATATTATAATGTCCAATAAATTCAGCTGCAAACTTGGAAACAGGATGGGTATAAAGCTGCACAGGTTTACCACTTTGTTCAATGACACCTTGATTCATCAAATGAATCTTATCAGACATGATCATCGCTTCATCTTGATCATGCGTTACAAATATGGTCGTGATCTTTAATTCCTTTTGTACGCGTTTGATTTTATCTTGTAATTCTCTTCTTAATTTGGCATCGATAGCACTAAGAGGCTCATCCAACAATAAAACCTTCGGCTCCATAACAATGGCACGTGCTATAGCTACACGCTGTTGTTGACCACCGGATAGCTGACTTGGATAACTTTTTTCCTTCCCATATAGATCAACCATCGCAATCACTTTTTTGACTTTTTCATCAATTGTTTTTTTATCCATTTTGGCAATTTTTAAACCAAAAGCTATATTATCCTCTACATTCATATTCTGAAATAAAGAATATTGTTGAAAGACCATTCCTATACCTCGTTTTTGTACCGGTACATGCGTAATGTCTTCCCCATCTAAAATAATCTGACCCGAACTGATATCTTCTAGACCAGCCAAAGATCTTAAAAGCGTTGATTTACCACAACCACTAGGTCCTAATAAAGTTACCAGTTCCCCTTTTTCTGCATCTAGATCAATACTTTTTAAAACTTGATTGGTTCCATCATAGCTTTTACAAATTTGTCTAAATTCAATATAAGCCATTAAGACTTCCTCCTTTTTGTTGATTTGACAGCTTTATTCTGCACTACCAATGTCAGTGTTGATATCAGCAATGTCGTAATAAATAAAATCACGATGATTGCACTGGATGTCTGACCAGACTTAGACATGGTTTGATACAAGTAAATTCCGGCGGTTCTAAAGGCACTTCCGGCAATCATATTTACAACAACGAAGTCGGCAAAGATCATTGTAAAAGCCAACATCATCGTAGAGATTATTCCTCGTTTCATCTGTGGAATGACAATGGCAAAAAAAGCTTGCAGTTTAGGACAACCTAATACTTGTGCCGCTTCGATCACACAACGTACATTTAAGGCATTGATCATATTCTTTAAACCACGAAATACATAAGGCAAAATAATTACACAGTACGCTCCCACCAATAAAAAGATTCGATTGGATAAAAAGCCTGGCTTACCTGAGTACAAAGAAATGATACCAGCTGCCAAAATAACACCTTGAATCGCATAAGGTATATTACATAAAATCTCTATAAACTTTTCTAATTTAGGCATGTACAATGTGATGACATATAACACCAGTAATATGGCTATTGTACAAATGATAACAGGTATGATGGATATGATGATCGAACGCAACAAAGAGTTGATAAAAGCACCATCTGAAAAGATCCCGGCATAAAACTTCAATGTGAATCCTGTTGGTAAAATATCCATCCATTGAGTAAAGAGCGAATAAAGAAACGTTAAAGCCAAAGGCAAGATCAAAAAAGCAGCTACTAAAAATAAAATGATTCCATCCCATACAT
This sequence comes from uncultured Faecalicoccus sp., assembly GCA_902497095.1. GTDB lineage: Bacteria > Bacillota_I > Bacilli_A > Erysipelotrichales > Erysipelotrichaceae > Faecalicoccus. Next base: position 18,071 of record CABVDD010000032.1, on the reverse strand, counting down.
GTGTTTTTACCTTCATGCACTAGCCCCTCTTTTCTGAAATTTATTTGTAATTAAAATAGAAATGACCATTAAAACCATCATAACTAAAGCCAAAGCACAACCAAATTCCTGGTTCTGGACTACTTCTCCCACATATTGTTGTGAAATACGTATAGGCAATAGGGCAATATTATTGCTTAAAAGCGCATAAGCTGTTCCATAAGCCGCTAAAGAATTGGCAAACAATACAGAAAATGTTCCAAGTATGCTGGGAAGCAAAGAAGGAATAGCTACTTTAAACCAATAATGAAAACTATTACCGCCTAAAAGCCCTACAGCTTCTCGCCATTCTTTTTTTAAACCACTAAATATAGGAAGCATCAATAAGGTAGCCATAGGAATCTGAAAATAAATATATGTCAAAAGCAAACCATTGATCGTATACAAATCAAAATTTGCCAAAAAATCAATTCCATAATTTTTTCCAATCAAAGTTAAAATACCGACATTTCCCAATAAAATCATAAACGCAAAAGCCAAAGGAACACCCGCAAAATTACTGGTGATATTCAACACACTTGTAAAAATATTACGGATCTTAAAACTAGCCGCATTAGCCGCTTTAGCTGCTATAAACGCAATTACGATACCTGCTAAAGCCGATACTACAGAAATCCAAATACTATTCCAAATGGACTGTTGGTATAAACGTGTGGAAAATATTTTCACAAAGTGTTCCAAAGTAAAACCATGTCCTCCTGTTGGACTAAAACTTTTGATCACAATATTGATCAATGGCAAAATTTCAAATAAAAAGACAATGACAAAAAATGGTAGTAAAGCTAACAAATACATTCGACTGTTTTTAGTCTTTGTCATGTAATACCACCTCCAGCTTTTCCATCACATTGGTTGGCTCTATTCCCAATAAATAACAAAGCAAAGGTGCCATCTGCAACGTTGTTATTTTCTTATCTATAAAGCCTGGCTTGATACGATCATCAAGAATATATAAAGCTGTTTCTCTTTGCATCGCACTGTTTCCACCATGATATCCATTTTCGCTCATGCCATGATCCGAAGCGACAACCACACTATATCCGGCTTGTTGCCACATAGGGATATAAGTCGATAAGAGTTTATCGTTTTGCAGGATCGCTGCACTATATTCTTTTGAACCAGCACCATACTTGTGTCCAGCATCATCAATGCCCATTGGATGAATGAATACAAAATCATAGTCTTCTTTATGCATCAAACCAGAAGCCAAAGAGTATAAATGTGAATCCGGGTAGGTATCTTCGTAGTAAAAAAATCCCTTTTCGATACAAGAATTCAAATCCTCATGAAACACATCTTTTGTCACATCAAAAGGCGAAGACAAATATAATTCACTGATCCAGTAATATGCTAAAGCCAGACTTTTTTTATGCGCTTGTTTTAAAAGCTTGAACAAATGCGTCTGATTTGATAAACGAACGATTCCATTATTGGAAATTCCATGTTCATACACCGGAACGCCTGTAAAAATAGTTTCATACATAGGGCGAGAAGCACTGGGAAGTTCTCCCAGCACTTCATATTTTGCAGCCTTGTTCTTTTCGCAACAATGTTCCAAATAGCCTAAATGTTCTTTTGCATAGTGACTTTGTAATCCATCCAATAAAACGAATACCGTCTTATTGTACATAAGCTACGACCTCTTCTTGCCAAGAACTGGATAAATCTTCAACAGCTTTATCCCAAGCCTCTTGATCTTCAATAAAACGAGCATTAGTATATTGTTCATCCGGTAACAGATTAGCCTTTACATCTTCTGGAAGTTCTACATCATCACGAATCGGACGAGCATATCCTTTGGCAAGATTGATTTGTCCTTCATCAGATAAGATATAATCACGAGCTACAGCTGCTGCATAAGGACGCTTTGTATATTTATTGATGATCGTACAATATCCACTCTGAATAGCTCCATCTGTTGGTACAGATACTTCAAAATTGGCATCTGGATTGTTTTCCATGATCTGTGAACGATATCCTAAAGAGTTGTAATCCCATAATACCGCTACTTCGATTTCGCCTTTTTCCAAACGAGCTACACTGGTATCTCCCATATCTAAGCGGCCTTCTTCAGCCAACGTTTTAAAGAAATCAAGTCCTGGCTGAATATTGCTTTCATCGCCTCCAAAGGCAATCGCAGCACTTAACAATCCACTTTGTGCCTGTGTCGCAACGGATACATCTCCAATCGTTAATGTATAATCGCCATCCAAGACATCCTGCCAACTCGTTGGCGCTTCATCCACCAAGTTTTTATTTGTAATAAACGTAATTGTTCCATAATAGCCGATGATCCAATCACCATCATCATCTTTAGCCCAATCAGGAATTGAATCCCAATAAGATGTTTTATAAGGCAAAGTAACACCTTGCTCTTCTGCCACAGGTCCAAAGGATTGTCCGACATCACCAATTTCTTTTGTGGCATCACTAGCTTCATTGGCAAATAACGCAATTTCTTCGGCACTTGACATATCTGTATCCGTATGTGTGATACCATATTTTTCTTCAATTTCTGTCCAAGTTTCACCCCAGTTTGCCCATGTATCCGGCATACCGACAGAATTGACTTCTCCATCTTCTTTAGCCTTTTCGACAATTTCATCAAAGCTCATCGCATTTAAATCCACTGTTTCCGTCTGTCCTTCTTCAGCGCATCCGACAAGCAACGAACAAGCTAAAGCAGCACACAGACCACCTTTCCATAATTTCAGGTTCATAATTTTCCTCCTTATTTCAACAATATTTAGGATAAACCACAACCATTAATTACCTGTCAAAACATCGTAAAAAAATAGAAATATATTATTAACAATTTGTAAAAAAGTCTCCTTTTATCTACAATGAATCTATGCATAAACCAAAGCATAAACCAAAACAACAACTTAAAAAAATACAAAAAAGAGAGAAACGATATCTGAAAAAATACAAGAAGAAAAAAGATCCTTGGATCGAACAACAATTTTCACAAAAAGTTCCAGAAAAACTTCAATCCACTTTAGAATCTGCCTTTATCAAAGCCTTTCATCTTATCTTCACAAAAGGTGTTTCATGGATCGAAAAAACGTATGATCGTCAATCCTTTATACAACATACGACATGGAAACAAAACCATAAAAAAACAAAACACATTGCCAAAAGACATACTCTTATTGCGGGAGTAAGTGGTATGGGTCTAGGGCTTTTAGGAATCGGTTTACCTGATATTTTTATCTATACCGCTCTTTTATTTCGCAATGTGTACCAAATTGCTTTACAAAATGGTTTTTCCTATACAAAGCCTGAAGAACAAATCTTTATTTTATATCTGCTGCAAGGCACTTTTTGTACCGGCGATGATTTGGATACCATAAGTCAAAAGATAAACACCTGGATAAAACATCCAAACGCATCTTGTTTAGAGAATGAAATTCAAAATACGGCAACCGCAATGTCTAAAACACTACTAACCTTAAAATTTATTCAAGGTATTCCTTTAGTAGGTTCTATAACGGGTGTATATGATGCGTTTTATATGCATCGCTTAAGTACGTATGCACAAATACAATATGAAAAGCGTAAAGTTTATAAAAATATTGAAAAAGATATATAAAAACACAAAAAAACTAAAATTTTTAGCACTTTGCTCTTTACAGTGCTAAAAATTTGACTATAATAATAAGTGTAATCAGGGTAAGGATCCTGATGAGGAAGAAATTTCAAGAACAACGGCTGCTTTGGACAACCGCTTAGGACAATTGGAGGCGATGTATATGAAATTCTATCCAGGTTTTAGATCCTTTGATTTGTTTGATGATTTCTTTGATGATGATTTTGGTTTGACAACTTCGTCCCAGTTAATGAAGACAGACATTTGCGAAAAAAACGGCAATTACGAATTAAGTATGGAAGTTCCAGGAATTAAAAAAGAAGATATTCATTTGGAATTGAAAAACGGTTATTTGAAGATTACCGCAAATCGTAACACAAACAACGAAGAAAAAGACAAAGATGGAAAAATCATTCGTCAGGAACGTTTTACCGGTTCTTGTTCTCGGAGCTTCTATGTAGGAGATAACATCAAAGAAGAAGATATCAAAGCAAACTTTGATAACGGTGAATTAAAAATTACTTTCCCTAGTGAAAAACCACAACAAGTCGAGGAAAAGAAATATATTCCAATCGAATAAGGAGTGCAAAAATTGCACCCCTTTTTTTGTATATAAAAATGGGTAATTTAAACTAGTATGTGGTTTTCGAAAAAGGACCTTTAAATTAGTGAGTGGGTGAAATGATAAAGATGACTGTAAAATCAAGTGGTAATTTAACTTAGTGCGTGGTTTTAAAGAATGATGCTTTACTATTAAGTGTGGGTTAAGTAATGAAGAAGATGGTATAAATCATTGGGAAACAGATCCAGAAATATACCATCTTTTCTTATGCCAAAAAACAGGAACGTCTAAATCATTTACTTACTTTTTTCTGTCATATTTGTCGGAAGAAAAAAAATTTAGAATATCTTGAGATCATCGTTAATCCAAGCTCATATCCAATCAATTACAAAGGAGAATATCATTATCGCAGTGGTAGTACAAAACAACTTTTAAAAGGAAATGCCTTAACAGAGTTCTTGGTTTCAAGGACCGGTGTGAAATGGGATGCTGTACCAGTGGATAAAGTAAGTGTAGATGAGCTGGATTTAGAAAGTTTTGAGATTTTCCGAAAAGAAGCTTTGAAAAGTGGAAGAATGACTGAAGCTGATTTAGCCATGAATAATGATGAATTATTAGATAGCCTTGGCTTAATCACGAACGGTAAATTAAAGAGAGCTGCTGTCTTATTATTTCATCGTCATCCAGAAAAATGGATTACAGGTTCATATATCAAGATTGGTAAATTTGGAAAGGGATCTGATTTGCAGTATCAGAATGAAGTAAAAGGATCTTTGATTCTTCAAGCAGATAGAGTGATTGATTTAATCTATTTAAAATATTTGAAGGCAAGTATTTCATATGACCATGATATTCGAGTCGAAACCTATCCATTTGCACGAGAAGCTGTGCGTGAAGCTGTTTATAATGCTATTATTCACAAATTCTATCCTGCTTCGGTTCCTATACAAATTCGCATCGAAGAGGATGCAATGTATATCAGTAATGACTGTGTGTTTCCAACAGGCTGGACAAAAGAAACGCTGATGGAACGACATCGCTCCATGCCTTATAATCCAGACATCGCAAATACTTTTTTTAGAGCTGGGTATGTAGAAACTTGGGGACGAGGAATCCAGAAAATCTGTGAGGCATGCCATGCATTAGGTGCATCTGACCCAGAATATACGATTCATCCCCAGGACATCATGATTAAGTTTACTGCTGTTGCTGGTCATGCAAGTTCAAAATCAGATAATATAACTGATTTAAAAACTGTAAAGAATAAGCAAAGTAAACATCGTCATATCGATCAGAGTATTTTGAGTACACTCTCTATAAATCAACAAGTAGTTTATAAAACTATTTCTGAAAATCCAGGGTTACGAATTCCTACATTGAGTGAAATAAGTGGATTAAAGAAAAATGCTGTCGAAGCAGCTATACGAATTCTAAAAAATAAGCAGCTTGTGGAATTTAAAGGCAGTAATAGGCAAGGAGGATATTTTATCAGATTAAATAAATCTGAGAAGAGCACGGAATAAACACGGAATAAACACGGAATAAACACGAAATAAACACGAAATAAACACGAAATAAAATTCCATCATTCTCTCTTTGATTTTTTCAAAAACAACAGGTATTTAGAGCCGCCATAGTGTGCCATTCCGGAACAGATCTCATCGATTCCTATATTTTCCGGAAGCCGGATCCTTGAGAAGGATACAAAACTGTCCATATATTTCTGCACGGTCGTTACACTGACATGATTCTTTTTGGCGATGTCGGAATAGGTCAGTTGCAGATTGGCCAGCTCTTTCATGATCTGAGAGAGTGCGAAGAAAGAATTTCTGAAAGAAGAAAAAGAAAAGGGATTGGCTTCTGAAAAAGTTTTTAAACAGTCATTACATTTATAGCGCAAAGGGCGGTTTCTTTGCGTGAGAACGGGATGATTGATTTGTTTTTCTCTTCCATGGGCATGAATATGGACCCGATTGCCACAGAAAGGGCTTTCCAGTTGTGTAGATACAAGGGCAATGTGGTAGTAAGTGATGTCCTGACGAACGGAAACAGATAGAAAACGGATCCGGGAAGGATCGATATTGAGCAGATTTGTGATAAAATCATACATGGTAAAAACCTCCTTTAGTGTATAAATTTTCTGGCGAAAAGATTATACCTGAAGGAGGTTATTTTTGTATGTATCCAAATCACCCACACAAAAGTTTAAAGCGCCAAAAAATGTCTGCATAAGCAGACATCATAGAAAAACTATAAATATTATTCTTCGTCCTCTAAAAGACCTGATTTTTGATACAGTACCCAATGCGCAATATTTCCCGCATGATCACAAATACGCTCCAAATACTTTCCAACTAAAAGCAGATTGACTAAGTTTCCTGGATCTTCCACTTTTGCGGCCAGTTTATCTGTATAAAATTCTTTTGTCTTTAAATACGCTGCATCCGCTTTATCATCCATATTTATTACTTCATGAGCCACTTTTTCATCACGACTCATATAAGCCGTTAGCGCATTAGAAATCATTCCCTTGGCAATTCTGAATAATTCGGCAATGGAATCATCAATTTCACTGTTAACCGTATGATCCATTTCACGAATCAAAGATGCCACTTCCTTTTCCTGATCCATGATACGTGTCAAATCACGTACTGTATTTGTCGCAACCGTAATACGACGAAGATCTTTGGCAACCGGCGCCTGCAAAAGTAAGATTCGCATACAATTCTGGTCACAATCACGACTTAAAGTAGATACTTCTTCATGAAGTTCATCAACTTCCTGTGTCAGCACTTTATCACCATCATACAAGGAATGTTTGCATAAAGACAATCCCTTTAAACAACTCTGACCCATTTCGGTCATCTTTAATTCTAATTGTTGCAGCTGCTTTAAAAACTTTGTTTGAATAACCATTATCCGAACCTCCCTGTAATATAGTCTTCTGTTTGTTTTTCCTTAGGTGTCGAGAACATCGTTTCTGTATCTCCAAATTCAATCAAATCACCTAATAAGAAGAAAGCTGTTTTATCACTGATACGCATGGCTTGCTGCATATTATGGGTAACGATCACGATCGTATAATTTTTCTTTAATTCCAATGTCAATTCTTCGATTTTTCCTGTAGAGATAGGATCTAGAGCACTCGTTGGCTCATCCATCAATAAAACTTCTGGCTGCATAGCCAATGCGCGAGCGATACATAAACGCTGTTGTTGTCCTCCAGACATACCTAAGGCACTTTTATGCAATCGATCTTTAACTTCATCCCAAATGGCAGCTTGACGTAAAGAACGTTCTACAATTTCATCCAACTCTGACTTTTTCTTGATTCCAAAAATTCTTGGACCATATGCGATATTATCATACACACTTTTTGGAAATGGGTTCGGTTGTTGGAAAACCATCCCTACACGACGACGCAATTCAATGGCATCCATATCTTTATAAATATCAATACCATCCAAAGTAATCGTGCCATCTACACGAGCGCCTTCCACTAAATCATTCATTCGATTCAGGGTCTTTAAAAAAGTGGATTTACCACATCCGCTAGGACCTATAAATGCAGTGATTTCGTTTTGTTTGATTTCCATATTGATGTTTTTCAAGGCATGAAATTCACCATAATGCAAATTCAAGTTCTGTACATTAAATTTACTGTTCATAAATATTCCTTCCTATTTATCCTGTTGACCAGCCTGTTTATTGGCAATATGACGACTCCATACATTGGCACCAATACTGAAAACCAAGACAAGGATCAAAAGTATGGCACTTGCCAAATTGGCCAAATCTCTATCTTGTCCGTTGGTTTGTAAGTTCCATATTTGTATAGATAAAGTTTCTGCCGGCCTAAATGGGTTAAAAGGGCAAGTTGGTGATGCTAAATTGAAACTTCCCCAACATATATCCGTTCCGGAACCTGTAGTATACAATAATACTGCGGCTTCTCCAAAGCCACGTCCTGCAGCTAAAATCACACCAGTCATAATACGGGAAATACAAGCAGGTAGTAAAACATGAAAAATCGTTTGCCATTTCGTAGCTCCCAATCCCATACTTCCGTGAAAATAGCCTTCCGGTAAGCCTCGAATCGCATCTTCCGTTGTGGTAGTAATCAAAGGTAAACTAATGATAGAAACAGATAGAGCACCAGCCATAAGACTTTTGCCCATTCCCATCATGACCAAAAATATCAAATAACCAAACAAACCCACAACAATAGATGGCAATGAAGACAATGTTTCAATACATGTTCTTAAAAATTTAGTTAAAAATCCTTTTTTGGCATACATAGCCAAATAAATACCAGCTAATACACCAATAGGTACAGAGACAACCAAAGAAATAAGCACCAAATAAATCGTATTGAATAGCTGATTACCGATGCCTTCTGTGCTGGAAAAAGAAAACATTTCCGCTTTGGCACCTAACAAACCACCAATGATGACCTTACCGGCAAATCCTAACAACAGTAAGAAAAAGAATACGGCAATCGCATAGAACAAGATAGTCATTCCTTTATCTACTGATTTTGCTCTTTGTATTTTCTTATCCATACCTATTTTCCTTTCTCTTCACTCAATTTTGAGAAACGATGAATAATCGTAATAAACAACAAAGAAATCAAGAACAAAAGCAGTGCCATTGACCAAAGTGCCGCTTTCATCTCGCCACCTTCCATGGCATTTCCCATTTGGGATGCGATTTCAGTAGTGAGTGTCTTTGTCGTTGAAAATATGCTGGTTGGCAAAGCTGTTGTCTGTCCAATCACCATAGCTACAGCTAATGCTTCACCAAAAGCACGTGCTAAACCAAGTACAACACCAGAAACAATTCCTGGCAAAGCTGCCGGAATGACAACTCGATAAATTGTCTGCCAGCGTGTAGATCCCAAACCATACGCTGCCATACGCGTTTCTTTTGATACGGCTCGAATCGCATCGCTTGCTACACTGGTAATCGTTGGAAAAATCATAACAGCTAAAACGAGTCCAGCTGCCAAAACAGAATGTCCGACCTGCAAATCAAACACTTTTTTGATTGCCGGAATCAAAACCGTTAAACCAACCCATCCATATACAACAGAAGGAATACCCGCAAAGATTTCTACCATAGGACGATAAAATTTTTCCCCGAATTTAGGTGAGATCTCTGTCATAAAGATAGCTGATCCGATAGAAAACGGAGTGGCGATCAACAATGCCAAACCACATACACATAATGAACCTACAATAAAGATCAAGGCTCCAACACTACCACCGCCTGTAGCGTTATCTGTTGGATTAAAATCTGTTGAACCTAGAAATTCTCCAATGGAATGATGGAATGTCAAAAATGTATCCGATCCTTTATAAATCAGGAACGCACCAATGATCAGTGTGACAAAAATGACAAAGAGTCCACCAATCGTAACGATAGTTTGCCATAAATATTCTTTGGCAAACATACTGCTTCTTAGCTTTCCCAAATTAAAACCTCCTAGCATGATGAAGACGGACATTGAATGATGCCCGTCATTTCATGATTCACTTTTTAAAAATATCAATTAGTGTTCTGTATTTTCCATTTTACTGGAAACGCCATATCCTAATTCTTCCATATGCGAACCAAATTCGTCAGACATAATATAATCTAAGAAAGCTTGTGTTACTTCGTCTGCCTCACCTTTAGTATACATATGTTCAAAAGTCCATACTTTATAATCACCACTGTATGTATTTTCCAATGTTGGCTCTACTCCATCGATAGATACTGTTGCGACATCATCGTTATCTACCAAATAAGATAAAGCTACATAACCAATAGCGCCTTTTGTATCTGCTACATTCTGCAACAATACACCAGAATCATCTGTTTCCATAGAAGCATTTGAAGCTTCTTCTTCACCATTTAATGCATATTTTTGGAAAGTGGCACGTGTACCAGAAGATGTTGGACGAGTAACTAAAACGATATCTTCATCTGGTCCGCCTACTTCACTCCAGTTTTTGATTTCACCTGTAAAAATTCCGATCAATTGATCTGTTGTTAGATTATCAACACCAGCTTCTTTAACATCTGGATTGACGATCGGTGCCATGGTAATGACACAAACCTGATGATCTACTAGTTCTTTTGCCTGATCAGCATCTAGTTTTTCACTGGCTTCTACATCAGAGTTACCAATTGTAACTGTTCCATCTGCTACTTGTTTTAAACCTTCTCCAGAACCTCCGGCATCGATTGTAATAGATACATCTGGATTTTCTTCTTTAAACATTTCGGCTGCTTCATCCGCTAATGGTTTTAATGCGGAAGATCCGGCAGCTGTAATCGTACCCATCAAAGAGCTGTCATCTTTACTTGAATCATCGCTGCCACCTGAACTACATCCAACTAACATGGTCATGCTCATTCCCAGAGCAAACATTCCCTTTACAAACTTATTCATGTTTTTTTCCTCTTTTCTTTATTTACAATGTAAATATACAGAATAATTATTAAGTCCTAAGCAAAGAAATGTTAAATCCATGTAAAATACATTTAAGGCATATAAAAAAACATCCTTGCCTAAACAAGAATGTCTTTTATATTCATCTATTGTTCTCTTACAGTCATGATCATATTTTCAGCCCATGTTGTATAAAAAGGTTGTAAGAAATGAACTCCATCTGCCTGATAAATATCGGCATTTCCATTTTGACAGATATCACTGTTGTCGACATAGATCCAATCATTTTTCTCACACATGGATTTGATCTTTTTATTGTACTCATCAACCTTGTCCCAACGTGGTGATTCAGCAATCGCTTTTGGGGTAGCTGAAATTATAGAGTTAACGACAATGGTCGCATCCGGACAAACCTCAATAACCTTTTCGATCTGTGACTGATATAAAGCATCATAGCCACCTTCACTATCCAGATTCAATCCCATATCATTTACACCATAAGAAAAGAAAATCAAAGAAGGATTCACAGACTGCACTTGGCTGATCCAATTCGATATATCCTTTATAGTAGCCCCTGAAGAAGCTAAAACATGGCTTTCCGGGAAAAAATGATAAACACTAAATCCCATTACACGAGAATCACCGAAAATGACGGCATCATCAAATAAGGCAAACACATCAACTTGGCCTGATTCAATAGCACTTTCCATCTCTGTATTCTTTTTATCTTTTAAAGTCGATGATAGTTCTTTTACTTTCTTGTTTTCTTGTTTTTGTATGTAATCTCGACCTTGTGCCAAAGTGGCATTATGTCTCCATGTCTGATAGCCAAAAAAACAAGAAACTAACACAACAACAGCTAAAAATACTATACCAGCTTTTTTTACTTTTGGTTTTAATCTCAATCTTTTTTTCATAAAGTCTCCTTGTTAATTATTCTATCATATTTCAAAAAAAGTGTAGGAAATATTCATGATTTTGCCAAAGCAACATTTAAAAATGTGTTCATTTTATAAACATATGTTTTTATTTTTTGAACATTTCTCTTGATTTTCTTAACTATCCTCGTATAATAAGGGATATTACAGAAAGGAAATGGTGGATGACACCAGGGTGAAGAAAATGACAAGAGTATATAACTTTAGTGCAGGACCTGCCTGTTTGCCAGAATGGGTTCTAAAAAAAGCGCAGGAAGAAATGCTGGATGCTCATGAAAGCGGCATGAGCGTAATGGAAATGTCCCACCGTTCCAGTGAATTTCAAGATATCTTAGATACATGTAAAGCACGTCTTAGACGATTGATGCAGATTCCTGATAACTATGAAATTCTATTTTGCCAGGGAGGTGCCACCATGCAGTTTTCCATGGTGCCATTAAACTTATTAAAACATAGTGCAGATATCATCAATACGGGACAATGGACAAAAAAAGCTATTATGGAACATCAAAAACTTGGAAAAACACAAGTGATTGCCTCCAGTGCAGACGATAACTTTACATATATTCCTAAAATCAAACAAGAAGATCTAACTGTCGATAGTGATTATCTTTATATATGCGAAAACAATACAATTTATGGTACAAAATATAAAGAATTGCCAGTGCATGAAGGAAAGCTTTTAGTAGCCGATCTAAGCAGCTGTATCTTAAGCGAAAGAACCGATGTATCTAAATATGATTTGATTTTTGCCGGAGCCCAAAAAAATATGGGACCTGCCGGAGTGACTGTTGTAATCATAAAAAAAGATCTGATTGGACATGCCAAAGAGAACATTCCAAGTCTACTAGACTATAAAACATATGCCAATAATGACTCTATGTACAATACCCCGCCATGTTATGCGATCTATATGGTTGGCCTTGTACTGCAGTGGTTAGAAGAAGAAATCGGCGGTCTGGAAGAAATGGAAAAAATCACATACCAAAGAGCTGCTATGCTCTATGATTATATCGATCAATCAAAACTATATTCCAACCCTGTAGCTAAAGAAGATCGTTCGTATACGAATATTCCTTTTGTGACAGGTGATGCAGAACTTGATAAAAAATTTGTCAAAGAAGCCAAAGAAGCCGGACTTGTCAATTTAAAAGGACATCGTACCGTAGGCGGAATGCGCGCCAGTTTATATAACGCAATGCCAATCGAAGGCGTGCAAGCCCTTATTGATTTCATGAAAAAATTTGAAAAGGAGAATTTAGCCTAATGTATAAAATAAAGCTCTACAACAATATTGCCCAAGTCGGGCTGGATGAATTTGATGAAAACTATATCGTCAAAGAAGATATAGAACAAGAAGATGCGATCTTGGTGCGAAGCGCCAATCTGCATGATATAAATTATGATTCTAATTTAAAATGCATTGCCCGCGCCGGAGCCGGTACTAATAATATTGATATTAAAACTTGTACCGAAAAAGGGATCGTTGTATTTAATACACCGGGTGCCAATTCCAATGCAGTAAAAGAAATCGTTTTTGCCGGTATGTTGTTAGCTTCCCGTGATATCTATGGCGGTATCACATGGGCCAAGACCCAAGAAAACAATGAGAATCTGGCAAAAGATATGGAAAAACAAAAGAAAAAATATGCCGGAACCGAATTAAACGGTAAGACATTAGGTGTTATCGGATGTGGCGCCATCGGCGTACAGGTTGCCAACCTTGCCTTGCGTTTTGGTATGAAAGTTCGTGGTTTTGATCCATACATGTCGATTGAAGCAGCCTGGAATCTATCACGTTATGTCAAACACGACAGTGATGTAAAAGACTTATATAAAAACAGTGACTTTGTTACGATTCACATTCCTCTAAACGATAAAACTAAAAATACCATCAATAAAGAAACGATCGCACTTATGAAAGATGGTGTAAAGATCTTAAATTTTGCCCGTGGAGGTTTGGTCAATGAAGACGATATATTGGAAGCTTTAAAGACAGGTAAAGTCAGTACATATGTAACAGATTTTCCAAGTCCAAAACTTGTCAATCAACCTGGTGTTATTGCCATTCCACATCTAGGTGCATCCACAGCAGAAAGTGAAGAAAACTGTGCCATTAAAGCAGCACAGGAAACGATGCATTTTCTACAATATGGAAATATCAAAAATTCTGTAAACATGCCAGAATGTCATATGGACTTTAATTCACCATTCCGTATTTGTGTCATACATCACAATATCCCGCAAATGATTTCACAAATCACGAATGGTTTACGTGATGATAATGCCAATATTGAAAATTTGATGAATAAATCCAAGAATGATATTGCTTATACCATTTTAGATCTTGATAAGAAAGCCAGTGCTAATACCATCAAAAAAATTGAATCGATTCAAGGTGTGATTCGTGTTACGACATATCAAGGAGGCAACACACTATGATCGATGCCCATGTGCATTTAGAGAATGGTCCTTTAGATAAAGACTATGTATATGCATTTATCAAAAGTGCACAAGAAAAAGGAATTGATCACTTACAAATTTTAGACCATACTCATCGCTTCTTTGAATTTAAAGACATGTATGCAGATATTTGTAAGATCCCTGAACAAAAAGAATGGTTTTTAAAGAAACAAAAAAATTCTATCCAGGAATATATTGATTTGATTAAAGAAGTAAAACAAGAAAACTTACCAATTCATGTTTCTTGGGGATTAGAAGTTTGTTATCAAAAAGATAGAGAAGAATTTCTAAAAGAAGCTCTTCAAGTATATCCCTTTGATTTTATAGTTGGCAGTGTTCATCATGTATTCGAGCGAATCTATGATATCAGTGCTTTTAGCCAAAAACTTCTATGGGAACAGGTTGATAGTAAGAATATTTATAAAGAATATTTCCAACAATTACAATATTGTATAGAATCTGATTTATTTACACAGATTGGACATCCTGATGTTATTAAAATGTATCAAATAGATCCCGGATATGATTTAACAAAGACATATCACACTTTGGCTAAACTTGCCAAAAAACATAAAGTTATTATGGAAGACAATACCGGTGCCTATTATCGGTATCATCACCCCCAAATTGGCCTTGATCCTACCTTTCGAAAAATCCTCCTTACTGAAGAAGTGCCAATTGTTTGGGCAAGTGATGCACATATTCCAGATCATGTAGGGCACTGTTATAATGTATTAAAGGAAGTGTATTCTCATTAGACCACTTCCTTTTTTTATAGATTTACTTTAACTTTTCAAATCTTAGAATTCACTTTCCAAATTTTGAATTTTGTATAACAGGCTTGATAAAACAGGTGTAGAAATGCCAAGATCTTTTGCCATAGGTACGATCGTTCCCGAAAACAAAGCAAGCTCTGTTTTACGATGTGCTTTAATATCTTGTGCCATACTTGGCATTCCATCAGCTCTTAAAGAATTTACCAATTGCACCCAAGCTTCAATATCCTTTTGTGTTAACACAATATTTTTGGCAAGGGCAACCTGCATGACTTCATTCATTGCTTGAATAAACTCACTTTGATGACTTCCGCCATCCTGACAAATACCATAACCGCCTTGATAAGCCGCACAAACCTGGTTGATTCCACAATTCAACATTAGCTTATTCCATTGTTCACGCACGATATCTTTACAAACACGATAAGGTATATGATAGAAAGAAAAGAAATTTTCCAACTCTTTTACTACAGATTCCTGCTTTGCATATTCTGCCCCAAATAAAATTTCTCCAACATGTGCAAAATCCACAGTATCATTCAAGTATGTTGAATCCATTCCCTGCACAATACAACGAATAACAGGATTTTCAGGATATGCCGTCTGACAAATTTCTTCACTGCAGATTCCATTTAAACAAGATAAAATGATCGTATCTTTATGTATAAAAGCACGTATTTGAGACAATGCCTTTTGTAAACCCGCATATTTAGTACAAATCATTATGAGATCTAACGGTTTGGCTTCGGTATCTGTCACATACTCAAAATGAGTTTCCTTACCATTAATATAAAATGGTGTATTCTGATAGCGTTCTTTGCGAATTGGATCCACAATAAAATACAACGATTTTAAACCATTCTTTTCAAACAATGTACCATATAAAGAGCCGATGGCACCACGTCCTACTATTCCCACATTCTTAATCATCTTGTCTTTTTTCTCCTTTATTTACGATCCATACCCCACATACGATCAATGACAAGCTTAAAAGACCTGTCCATGAAAAGGCCTGTCCTGCTTCTTGCAGCATAAAAGCACTCAATAAAACACCCATTACTGGGATCAGACAGCCAAAAATGCCTACTTTACTTACTGGGTTTTTGGATAATAAGATTCCCCATAAAGTATAAGCACAAGCAGATACAAATGCCAAATGAAATAAAACCACAAGACCAGAAACATCATTGAGTTGTAAATGTCCACCCATCAACAATCCAATCACCATTAAAACTATGCCACCTAAAAAGAATTGATATCCACTTAACATGACCGCATTATCCTTTTGCGTAAAGAGCTTAATAAAAGCTGCACTGATGGCAGAACAAAGCTGTGAAAGGATCATAAAACCATCTCCTAAAAGGGAAAAAGGCTGTACACCTTGTAGATTCATAATTAAAATGCCAAGAAATCCTAAAAGACAGCCTATGATCTTCGTAAGAGACAATTTCTCAAAATGAAAAATTAAACTGGCCACTAAAAGTGCGAAAAACGCACTAGTCCCCGATATGATAGAACCATTTACGCCACTGGTATGAGCTAATCCGATATAATATAAAAAATATTGACCAGCGGTTTGAAAAAACGCCAAAACTGGAATGGCCTGTAAGCTAGTCTTAGTCGGCAAAAGAATTTTTCTTTGTATAAAAGAGCCTGCTATCAAAACCAAAATACCTGCTAGTGTAAAACGCAAGCCCGCAAAGACTAAAATACTTGCAGTATCACTGGCATCAATTGAAAATAAGCGATATCCCGTTTTTATAAAAGGAACAGCACTTCCCCATAGCGCACAACAGAAAACAGCCGTTAAGAAAACGACACCGGGCCGTGTAAAAAAATCTTTTTTCTTCATAAGAAAAAGGAAGTAGATTTCTCTACTTCACAAATTGTACGATTGCCATAGGCGCTGCATCCCCTTTGCGGATACGTGTCTTGATCACGCGTGTATATCCACCGTTACGGTCTGCATAGCTTGGCCC
Organism: uncultured Faecalicoccus sp.; assembly: GCA_902497095.1. Classification (GTDB taxonomy): domain Bacteria; phylum Bacillota_I; class Bacilli_A; order Erysipelotrichales; family Erysipelotrichaceae; genus Faecalicoccus. The sequence continues at coordinate 1,289 of CABVDD010000032.1, read as the reverse complement.
AATTTCATTGAACAGTTTCTGTAATGCCGTTGTTCCTTCGTCATCCACTTCTACATTGCGTACAAACGCTGCAGCTTGTCTTCTGGCATGAAGATCATTTCTTTTTGCCAATGTTACCAACTGATCCATTACAGCACTCAATTCTTTGGCTTTCATTTCTGTTGTTTCGATCTGTCCGCTTTCAATCAATGATGTCGCCATATTTCTCAATAAAGCTTTACGATGATCGGCGGTACGTCCTAATTTACGATTCCACATACTTTATCGTTCTCCTACTCATACGATTTAAAGAACAATCCTAACTGGTACATTTTATCTTTGACTTCTTTCAAAGACTTTTTACCTAAGTTCTTTACATGCATCATTTCATCTTCAGTTTTTTGCGTCAATTCATCCACTGTCTGAATACCAGCACGTTTTAGACAGTTGTAAGAACGTACAGAAAGATCCAGATCCTCAATCATCATCGTGTTGACTTTCTTTACATCTTCTTCATGAGGTTGTTGCACTACGAAACTTTCTTCTAAATGCAAATCAGCTAATGGGATCAATGAATCCAAATGATCTACCATAAATCCAGCTGCCTGACTGATAGCCTGCAATGGACTGATAGTCCCATTTGTTTCTACTTCGATATGAACCTTATCGTATTTGGCATCCTGTCCTACACGAGCAGGTTCTGAAAGATACTGCGCACTGCGTACTGGCGTAAATAAGGCATCCAGTGCAATTGTATCTGCATCTAATTCATAATCTTTTTCATTTTCTAATGCGCTTTTATAACCATATCCATTTGTCACAAACAGATCCATTTCCAAAGAATTGCCCTTTTCCAAATTACAAATCACTTGTTCTGGATCTTTGATCGTTACTTCTTCTGGACAAATGATGTCAGCTGCCTGCACGGTAGCCGGCCCTTTTTTAGAAATGTGTAAAGTAAATACACCTTCCTGCTGACAATTCATACGTAATTCTTTAATGTGCAAAGACAATGTTGTAACGTCTTCCAAAAGACCATCAACAGTTGTCATTTCTTTATTCAAACCTTCTACACGATAGCCAATGATGGCACAACCTGGAAGGTTTGACAACATAACATTGCATAAAGTACTACCTACTGTAGTACCAAAACCTCTTTCCAAAGGCTCGAATACATAAGAGCCTTTGTTGTTTTCTTCATCAACTGATTCTTTATGAAATAAAGCTCTTTCAAATTCCTGCATTCGACACTTCCTTTCTATCCACGAGGTCGTTTTGGCGGACGACATCCATTGTGTGGAATTGGGGTC
>CABVDD010000031.1 GCA_902497095.1 uncultured Faecalicoccus sp. | reverse complement strand
AATCACCTAATGTGATTCCTTTCACATTAGGTGACATTTTCGCTTAACGTTAACATATCATTGTACGAAACTTCCAAATAGTTCAATTTTAACAGATATTTATGTAATCGTTAACATTTTGTCAAAAAAGCATCTTTCCTAACGTTTTAAAGCGTTGTAAAATAGAAAGTGAGATTAAGGAGGTTCGGGTTTTATGGACCATAAAAAGACAAAAGCTTTTTTTGAAGGAAGAGAACTGCGAGCATATAATATTTTTGGAGCGCACGTTAAACCAAAATCGGTGGAATTTAAGGTATGGGCACCCCATGCACAATCTATTTCTGTAATTGGTACATTCAATGACTGGAACGATAAAAAGAATGTCATGAAAAAAGATGACCAGGGCATTTGGTCATGTACGATAAGAAATGCCAAAGAAGGAGACTCATACAAATATCGTATCGTACGTGCTAATGGCGATACGATCGATAAAGTGGATCCTTATGCTTTTTACAGTGAATTAAGACCCAATAATGCCAGTATCATTGCTTCTTTAAAATTTGATGGCTGGCAAGATCAACAATGGATGAAGACAAGAAACAAAGGCTTTGATTCACCTGTTAATATTTATGAAATGCATGTGGGAAGCTGGATCAAAGATGAAGATATGGAAGACTTCGTACATTATGATCAAATCATAGAAGAATTGATTATCCACTGTAAACAAAAACATTATACACATGTAGAAGTTATGCCGTTAAACGAATACCCATTTGATGGATCCTGGGGATATCAATGTACCGGATATTTTTCCAGTACTTCACGTTATGGTACTAATGAGCAATTGATGCGCTTTGTCAATGAATTACACAAAGCAGGTATTGGTGTCATAATGGATTTTGTACCAGTTCATTTTGTGCGAGATGATTATGCACTACGTTTATTTGATGGAACGCCGACATATGAATATGACCGAGAAGAAGATGCCAATTCACAATGGGATACATTGAATTTTAATTTATGGAAAGAAGAAGTACGCTCTTTCTTAATGAGTGCAGCTAACTTCTGGCTGGAAGTTTACCATTTTGATGGTTTACGCATGGATGCGATCTCCAATGCGATCTATTGGCATGGCAATAAAAACAATGGTGTTAACGAAGGTGCTTGCGATTTCATGAAACGTATGAATTATATGTTAAATGAAGCACATGATGGACGTATCATGTTGATCGCAGAAGATTCTACAGATTTTCCAAATGTCACAAAATCTACATTGGATGGTGGACTTGGATTTGATTATAAATGGGATATGGGCTGGATGAATGATACACTGGCTTATTTGAAAAAAGATCCTATCTATCGTCAATGGCACCATTATGATGTCACTTTCTCCATGGCTTATTTCTATTCAGAACGTTTTATTCTGCCATTTAGTCATGATGAAGTGGTACATGGAAAGTGTACGATCGTTGATAAAATGTGGGGAAGCTATGATGATAAATTTGCACAGGCACGTGCTTTATATACTTATATGTTTACTCATCCTGGTAAGAAATTAAACTTCATGGGAAATGATATTGGACAATTGCGTGAATGGGATGAACAAAAAAGTTGTGATTGGTTTTTACGTGAATATCCAATGCATGATGCCTTTGAACACTTCTTTGAAGATCTAGGAAAGTTGTATTATGAAAATGATGCCTTCTGGAATAAAGACTATGACTGGTCTAGTTTCCAATGGATCGATGCCGATAATCAATCGCAGAATATGTTTTCCTATATTCGTAGAGGTGAAAAGAAAGATTATGTTATTATCTTGAACTTCTCTACAAATGGTTATGATCATCAACAATTTGGCGTGCCGGATAAAGGTGTGTATAAAGAAGTGATGAATACACAATGGAAAAAATATCATGGTACCTGGAATGATGAAAAGGCACAAACTTGCCATTCCATTCGTATTCCAAGGCATAATCAGCCGTATATGATAGAAGTGAATGTACCAGCCTTAGGTGCCGTAGTTTTCGAAGTTGAGAAATAATGATAAATGCGTCAATGGAATAGTTGGCGCATTTTTATTTTCCAGATATAATAGAGACATGAGTCAATATTTTGAAAATGATAAAACCTTAAAAGATAAACCACAGATACTTTCTTTTCAGATAAATGGAAAATCGTATGTACTTCATTCAAATTCTGGTGTTTTCAGTAAAGATAAATTGGATACGGGCACAAGAATTTTATTAAAGGCGGTTTTAGAGAAAGAAAAAGAACCAAGCTCTGTATTGGATCTTGGATGTGGAATTGGTCCCGTTGGCATAGTTTGTCAAAATGAATGGAATTGTAATGTTACTATGATCGATATCAATGAAAAGGCTGTTGAACTGGCAAAGAAGAACATTATGGAAAATCATGTACAGGCAGATATATTTTGTCAGGATGGCATTCAAGAAGGTGAATTTGAGTGCATTTTACTAAATCCTCCGATTCGTACTGGAAAGAAAGTGATCTATCGTTTGTTTGATGAATGCATAGAACATTTAAGAAGTGATGGACGATTTTGGTTGGTCATGCGTAAACAACATGGTGCACAAAGTGCGATTCAGTATCTGGAAGAAAAAGGATGCGATGTACAAAAAGTGCATCGTGATAAAGGCTTTTGGGTTTTTGTGGCACAAAAGAAAAGCATTGCATAAGCAATAGAATCTTAGTGATTCTGCTGCAGATGATGCAATGCTTTTTTATTGACGGAACAAGCTTTGTCTTCCAACTCTTTACTGGGCATACGACGAGCACCATTGGCCAAGATTGAATTTTGTATTAAACCATCACTTGTGGCTACTGTGATGCGATACGTATCCTTTAATTCATGCACTTTTCTTTCAATGTATTGATCCGCGCTTTGTCCGGTACGTGTATAAATGATATCCAATCCACCTTGTCGATAAGAAGATCCATAATTATTAGGTACACTATATCCATCGAAAACCAATAATACACGAATCTGACGATACCCTTGATAATTGGAAATCTGATGGATCAGTTCATCACGAGCGCTTTCTATATTATGGGCAGCTAATCCTTTTAAACTATCCCAACTGTAAATCATGTTGTAGCCATCAATGATGAGGCACTCCTCTTTTTTTTGAATAATTTCTTTTTTGTCTGTATTGTAGTCTATTTTCTTTTTTGGTTTCTTTGGCTTTTTATCTTCATTTTTATTTTTTCCGCCAAGACTGTTAAAGACTTTTTTTAACTCTTCCTCTTTAACGGTATGACGTACAGAATGATAAGTCGATGAATTTTGATTTTTTGGCTGTATGTGCATATAATCTTGCACTTCGTTGTAAGGTACATAGAAACCAGAGCCATGCGCACAGAAAACGGAACCTGTTGGATTGTGAAGATCTGTCTCACTGTCATATCCGATTTCTTCTACGATCTTTTCTTGTTCTTGACAAGGATAGTAGCCATCAAGTACACAGCTGAATTTTCCGCTTCCTTTTGTATATGCCATAACTTCTGTTTGATAATTCATCATGGTACGCACAGGAGCCGTACCTTTGATTTCCATATATTGATTGCCTTTATCTTCAATTTCAACCTTGGCATTTCGAGTTTCTAAATCAAATAGAGCTTTGCTTAAACGATCAGAAGGTACAAGTAAGGTGAAGCGATAATAAGGCTCTAATAATATTGATTCTGCCATTTTTAAGCCTTGACGGACGGCTCTATAGGTAGCCTGGCGAAAGTCACCGCCTTCTGTATGTTTTAAATGACTTTTTCCCGCAATTAAAGTAATCTTCATATCGGTGATAGGAGAACCTGTCAGTACGCCACGGTGCACTTTTTCTTGCAGGTGGGTCAAAATGAGTCTTTGCCAGTTCAAAGCTAATTCATCACTTTTAACTTCATTGTCAAACTGTAGGCCTTTTCCTCGTGGTAATGGATCTAAGCGAACATGCACTTCGGCATAATGGCGCAAAGGTTCAAAATGTCCCATGCCAATTACACTGTTTTTGATAGTTTCTTTGTATAAGACATGATCAAGCCCAAAACCGACAGTGACACCACTTAACGTTTGAATTCTTTTTTGAAGTACTTCCATTTGAATGTCTCCCATTAAACGTAGGGAAATTTGATGCGTGTTTTCATTGTATTCAATTTGAAGTGTCGGATCTTCTTTCATGAGTTGTTGACATACAGGCATCATTTCAATTGGCTTTTTATCTTTTGGCAACAAAAGACGATAATTGAGATACGCTGAAAGTGTAGGAGGTTCACTGTCTTTTTCAAAACCTAATCCTTGATGGATCTCTAAATTTTCAGGACCTTTTAAAGCAACGACCATACCAGCCTGCGCTTTTGGCAAAAGTTGATAATTTTGTCCGTTATAAAGACGTATTTGATCTACTTTATCTTCTTCAGTAATTTTCTGCTTAGGAAATAATTCACCACCCGTTATTTTAATGTGAGTCAAACGATTTCCCTGCTTGTCATTTGTGATTTTGAATACACGAGCACCAAATTCATCAGGATACTCTTTTTTTAAAGATAGATCGATCATCGCATCCATCAATTCTAATACTCCCTCATTTTTTAAGGCACTGCCAAAAAAAACAGGAAAGAACTGACGTTTTGCGAAACTGATTTGTAAAGATTCTTGCGATAAAGTATCGGTTTCAAGATATTCATTTAAAAGAGATTCATCACATAAAGAGATTTGTTCTAAAGCATCAGATGCGGATAGATCAATTATATTGGAAGAACAATGTTGTTGAAGATCTTTTAATAAATCACTTTTTTGGTGATAAGAAATATCCATTTTATTTACAAATAAAAGAGTGGGTACATGATAGTATTTTAAGCACTCCCAAATCGTTTGTGTATGAGATTGTACTCCATCTTGTCCATTGATCAAAAGAACAGCAAGATCCAATACTTGTAAAGATCGTTCCATTTCACTGGAAAAATCAATGTGACCTGGTGTATCGATAATCGTGACTTGAGCATCTTTATAAGTGAAAAAGGCTTGTTTAGAGTATATGGTAATACCTCTTTCTCTTTCTTGTACATCATAGTCTAAAAAAGCATCTTGATGATCTACTCGACCCGCTTTTTTTATTTGTCCTGCCAGATATAACATGCTTTCGATGGTTGTGGTTTTACCGGCATCGACATGTGCTAAAATTCCTGCTGTTATTTGTTTCATGTTCATTATTTTAACACGGTTTCGTATTGATTGAAGAAAAACTTAGCGGTAAGATATTGAACATGAAAAGAAGTATTCAATTAAAAGCACTGCGCTCTGCTTTTCCGTATACGATCCCTATCATGACAGGATTTCTTTTTCTAGGAATGTCTTATGGCATTTATATGCATGTATCCGGATTTAGCTTCTGGTATCCGATGTTCATGGCCATGACTATTTTTGCGGGAAGCGTAGAGTTTGTCTGTGTTAATTTTTTATTAGGTGCTTTTGACCCATTACAGGCTTTGATCGTGACATTAATTTTAAATGCCCGTCATATTTTTTATGGCATATCTATGCTGGAAAGATTTAAAGGAACCGGCTGGAAGAAAATATATTTGATTTTTGGACTGTGCGATGAAACTTTTTCCATCAACTATACCGCCGATATTCCTAAAGACGTGGATAAAGGGTGGTTTATGTTTTTTGTGACTCTGCTAAATCAAATTTACTGGGTAGCCGGAGCCACTCTAGGCGGTTTATTTGGTTCTTTGATCACTTTTAACACGGAGGGATTAGATTTTGTGATGACAGCGATGTTTGTGGTGATCTTTATGGAGCAGTTTTTAAAAGATAAGGATCATTTAAGCGCTTATATTGGATTGGGTGTTTCATTAGTCGCCTTGATACTTTTTGGTGCTGATAACTTTATGATACCAGCCATAGCCGGCATATTGATCTGTTTAAGTGTTGCCAGAAAAAGAATTGAAAAGAAGGAGGAGAAAGTATGACATTTGTACAACGTATAATCACAATTGGAATGTGCGTACTGGGAACGATGATGACTCGTTTTCTTCCTTTTTTAGTTTTTCCAGCAGATAAGAAAACACCATCTTATATTCAATATTTAGGAAAAGTGCTTCCGGCAGCTTTATTTGGACTATTAGTGATTTATTGTCTTAGAAATGTAAGCATCTGGACAGAAAATCATGCGATACCTGAATTTTTGGCGATTGCCTTAGTTGTTGGAATCCATTTATGGAAACGAAATATGTTGTTGTCAATCGCAGCAGGTACCGTATTTTATATGTTCTTGGTGCAAATGGTCTTTTAATCGGTGGATATTGCTTAAAATTTTAAGTATTACTAACATCTGTTCTCTGTGTTTTTTCTTTTGTCTATCTTTCATTGTTTTTTATGTCTTTAAAAGTTCTTTTTGTTTTGTCTTATCTTTTTTTTACAATTGTTTAAATTAATCGTATTTCTATCAATCTTTCTTTAATAAAAATCTCATAGATAAAAATAGTAAATAATAAAACTGTTGTAGAAATTTAGCGTTTGTTATATTGAACGGATATTAAATTTTTATGGGTTTATTATGATAAAAACCTATAATTTTGATGTTTAAGTAAAAAATATACACAACTTTCGACATTATGAAACACAAAAAAGTGCAAAACCCTAGATCAACGGGTATGCATCATTTTAATTTGTCTTTCAGTCAGGTAATAATTGCTAACAGGTCGTCCCGTGCGATTGCTAGATGAGTGATAAAGTCGGATGTCTTTATCATATTTATATATTTATATAACGGTTCTCGTTAATATTTACTAATCTAAATTCTTTCATAAATGTACATATATCGCTGGTTGAATACTGATTCTTTAGAATCTTGAATTGAAATAATCACCGTTACATAACAGATAAAGAAATGTTCTTTGATTGTATCTTCCTTTTTTTATGCAAATCTATAAAAGTGCAGAGCATGTGGTTTGTCAAAAAATCAGAAGTAAGTTAGAATAAAATTGACTGATTTTACATATAGGTCAAAAAAAGGAGAGGAAAATGAAAAAATGTAAAAGAAGATTTAACTGGCATGGTGATAATAGGCACCGAAAAGTAAGAAGTAAATTCTCGTTGATTTTTGTATTTGTTATAATATGCAGCATCATAATACCAACATATAATGTGTATGCTGAATCAGACATAGTGATAGATTCAGATTGGTTGCCAGGAAAATCAGTAACTGTACCCAATATTATGGATCCTTCTGGCAGTCCTGTATATATACTCGGAGAAGAAGAAAATACAGCGCTTCCGGTTGAAGTTTATAAAATAACAAAAGGTGGAATACCTCTATATTCTCTCGAACCAGGAAAAGAAATCAATAAAGAAAATATATCAGGATATGCCAATAATCCTAATTATACTTTTGGTCTTACAGAACAACAGAAAAGTAATATAAATTTGTATTCTTATTTTGGATATGGAAGTATTGAACAAAATCAACCATATAGTAATGAACTATATATTGCAACACAATGTTTGATATGGGAAGAATTAGGTTATTCAGGACTTGATATGGTAATGGTTAAACCAAAAAGTGTCTCATATTCTTGGGAAGAGGGTACCGAAATTCAACTTACCTCTTATAAAAATGATATAAAAAGTAAAGTTAATAACTATAAAAAAATTTTGAATTATACACCACAATTTTTTTACTTAGAAAATGCGGTAAAAGGAGTTATAAATGTTGAAAAGAAAGATTTACTAAATGGCATTATAATTACTGAACAAGGTGGTTTATTAGCCGAGATAAGTAAAGGAGGTATTTCGACAAATGATCCTAATATAATTGTAGAAAGGGAAGGCAATGATTTAAGGTTATCATGTAAGAAAGATATTCAAACTGGAGAAAAGGAATTATTTCTGAATGTTTTGAATAGCGATGATTTAGGAGAAAATTCATTTTATACATTAGAAAATAGTCCCGCTTTGGGAATATTTCAAAATCATAGTAAATTACAGAAATCAACTAAGATTTTGTTGAATATCCTTGAGGATAGTGTAATGCCAAAAGAAATTAATAGGACTAATGTTAGAATTTCTACAGTTGAAAAAAACAAGATTGAAGAATTACAAGGAGCAAATTTAAAACTTGTAAAAGGTAATAGTGATTCGCAAAATGTAATTAAAACATGGAAAAGTGGAGAAATCGAAGAGCTTTCTTTAGATGATGGTGAATATACTTTGATAGAAGAAAAAGCACCGAATGGTTTTAAAGTTGCTTCTCCTATTACATTTACGATTGCAAAAAATAAGATCGTTAATGATAACAGATATATTGGATATGTTGATCCAAATTTGTATGATCGTAAAATAGATCACATTGATAACCCTATTTTTATTACATCAAATAAAGATGACTTAGTGGGTACAGTTGTTTATTGTTATAATGTAAAACGCCATTATCCTCCTTCAAAAAACTCTGAAGTATCTTCAGTTGAATATAAAGAGACTTTAGGAACAGCTAAAGCACTAAAAGATAATACAGAGTCTTCAAAATTAGGACAAGTTGAGCTGAAAGATGCAGTGTTAAGAGTTGTAAATATTGGATATCCCAATAATGCAACTGGTATTCAGCAAAAATATAATCTTACAGATGGACAATTTAGAAATATTACGCAACGAGCAGTATGGTACTTTACAGATAGTATGCAATTACCTTCTAAAACAAACACAGGAGAAATTTATACGGATAATGAGATAAATGCTTATGAAGAAATGATAAGAAATGATACTCCAATCCCAGAGAATTTAGAACTTATGTTGTATATACCTGCTGATGGAGATAGTTACTATCAAAACTTGCTTTCAACTCAATTTATAAAACCTGAAACTATTACAATGGTTAATGAACGTTTGATTGAAAATTTAAATTATAAATTTGAATTCAGCAAGATAGATATTAATGGCCAAGAAATCGCAGGTGCAGAAATTCAAATCTTGAAACAGGAAGATAAGAGTGAAGTAGAGAGCTGGACATCGGTGGCCGATCAAAGCCATGGCATCAGCTTAGAAGCCGGAAACTATATCTTCCATGAAGAAAATGCACCGGATGGCTATAAAGTAGTAACTGATATTGAGTTCACAGTTTCCAAAGATGGATCTGTAAAAGTTACCAAAGATACAACAACTGGTACTAAGACAAAAGTTGAAGGATCAAAAATGGTTATCACCGATGAGAAAGAAGAACCGGTAGAACCAACAAAACATGACATCCAGATTTCAAAACAAAACTTAGATGGTCAAGAAATCGCAGGTGCAGAAATTCAAATCTTGAAACAGGAAGATAAGAGTGAAGTAGAGAGCTGGACATCGGTGGCCGATCAAAGCCATGGCATCAGCTTAGAAGCCGGAAACTATATCTTCCATGAAGAAAATGCACCGGATGGCTATAAAGTAGTAACTGATATTGAGTTCACAGTTTCCAAAGATGGATCTGTAAAAGTTACCAAAGATACAACAACTGGTACTAAGACAAAAGTTGAAGGATCAAAAATGGTTATCACCGATGAGAAAGAAGAACCGGTAGAACCAACAAAACATGACATCCAGATTTCAAAACAAAACTTAGATGGACAAGAAATCGAGGGAGCTCAGATCCAAATCTTGAATCAAGAGGATAAGAGTGAAGTAGAGAGTTGGACATCGGTGGCAGACCAAAGCCACAGCATCAGCTTAGAATCCGGAAACTACATTTTCCATGAAGAAAGTGCGCCAGAAGGCTATAAAGTAGTAACTGATATCGAGTTTACTGTTTCAGGAGATGGGAACGTCACAGTAACCAAGGATACAACAACTGGAACTAAGACAAAAGTTGAAGGATCAAAAATAATCATCACGGATGAACGAGATGAATCTGGAAAGCAGGAGCAACCTAAGGAAGAACAGACAACAAATCATAGAGATAGTTCAAGAAAAGATAAGGGAAGTCCAAATACAGGAGCGCAATATGCAAAATATATTATTCTAAATGTATGTATTTCCATTATATCTATCATTGGGTTAGTCTTGTTATATCGTAGAAAAATTTAATATAGTCATGTATAAAAAGAGCTTTAGTGCTCTTTTTATATTGTCTTAATCTGAATTGTAAGTTTATTAGAGTGATACTAATGAAATAAATTTCTTTTCGTATCAGTAGTGTTAAAATTATAATTAATTAAAAAGAATCTCAGATTCAGAAACTATAAAACCAATACAAGAGCATTCTTTATCTTGGTATATACTTGTGTTTTTGGTAGGTATTATTCTTATTATAATTATTTTTAAAATTATCAAATTAGTAAAATATAGAAATAAAAAAATTAAAGAGTGAATAAGTGGAAAAATAATAAAGGGATGATTATAATTTAAATGACTAAAAAATAAAATAAGTCACAAGTCTGTTTTAGTTTATGAAAAGGAAAGGAGAAAAACTATGGCAGAAGAAATGAAATGTCCATTTCATCATGGACAAACAAGTGAAGTAAATGTAGGATCGAATACAGAATTGAAAGATCCAGTTCAGTCTTGGTGGCCAGAAACTTTGAATTTAGATATTCTTGCACAACATGATCGTAAAACAAATCCGAATGATTGTGGATTTAATTATCGAGAAGAGTTTAAAAAAATTGATTATGCTGCATTAAAGGAAGATATAAAAAAAATGATTCAAACACCACAAGATTGGTGGCCTGCCGATTGGGGACAATATGGTGGTTTGATGATTCGTATGGCCTGGCACAGTGCGGGAACCTATCGTACTTTTGATGGACGTGGTGGTGCAGGAAATGGAAATCAGCGCTTTGCACCATTAAACAGCTGGCCTGATAATGCGAATTTAGATAAAGCACGTCGTTTATTATGGCCAGTTAAGAAAAAATATGGAAATAAGATTTCATGGGCTGATTTAATTGTTCTTGCCGGAAATGTGGCTTATGAATCTATGGGATTTAAACCTCTTGGATTTGGAGCAGGACGCGAAGATATTTGGAGCCCGGAAAAAGATATTAATTGGGGTAATGAAGCAGAATGGCTAGCACCAACTAAAGAACGCTATAAAAATGATAAGGACAGAAAATCATTGGATAATCCATTAGCTGCCGTACAAATGGGATTGATCTATGTGAATCCAGAAGGTGTTGATGGTATTCCTAACCCAGGTAAAACAGCGGAGGATATTCGTGTTACATTCCAAAGAATGGGAATGGGTGATGAAGAAACAGTTGCGTTGATTGTCGGTGGACATACTGTTGGTAAAACGCACGGAGCTGGTCGTGCTGAAAACCTTGGACCGGAACCTGAAGCTAATGGTCCAGAAGGACAAGGATTGGGTTGGTTAAATCCAAAACAAAAAGCTAATAATGTTGTAACTTCAGGATTAGAAGGGGCTTGGACGACAACACCAGATCGTTGGAACCATAGCTATTTGAAATTGTTGTTTAAATATGATTGGGGATTGGTAAAAAGTCCTGCTGGAGCCTTCCAATGGGAACCAGTAGAAATTGATGAGGAAGATATGCCGGTGGATGCGGCCGATCCAACAATTAAAAGAAAACCAATGATGACGGATGCGGATATGGCATTACGCTATGATCCAAAGTATAAAGTTATTGCACAAAGATTCCTGGAAAATCCAAAAGAAATGGAAGAAGCATTTGCCAAGGCATGGTTTAAATTAACACATCGAGATATGGGTCCAAAGTCTCGATACTTGGGACCAGAAATTCCAGAAGAAGATTTTATCTGGCAAGATCCTATTCCAACGGTTGATTACACATTAACTGAGGAAGGAATCGAAAGTTTAAAAGAACAACTTTTAAATTCTGGATTGACGCAATACGAAATGATTTCTGTTGCGTGGGATAGCGCTCGTACTTTCCGCAAGAGTGATTATCGTGGAGGTGCCAATGGAGCAAGAATTGCCTTATCACCACAAAAATTCTGGGAAGCGAATGAACCAGAAAAATTGGAAAGAGTTTTAAATACATATCGAAAGATTCAAGCAAATTTGGATAAAAAAGTCAGTCTTGCGGATCTAATTGTTTTAGCAGGAAGCGCAGCTATAGAAAAAGCGGCAAAAGATGGCGGTGTTGATATTACGGTGCCATTTGTTGCCGGAAGAGGCGATGCGACAGAAGATATGACACTTGCTCCATCTTTTGATGTATTAGAACCTAAATACGATGGTTTCAGAAATTATCTTCAACAAGGAATTTCTAATAAACCAGAATCACTTTTAGTGGATAAAGCAAATCTTCTAGGTTTAACAGCTCCAGAAATGACAGTATTAATTGGTGGATTGCGAGTATTAGATGTAAACTATGACCATTCACAATTAGGAGTGTTTACTGAAAATCCAGGTGTTTTATCACAAGATTTCTTTGTCAACTTGACGGATATGAAATATCAATGGATTCCAGTTGAAGATGGAACATATAAAATTGTTTCTAGAGAAAATCAGGAAGAAAAATATCGTGCTTCTAGAGTTGATTTGGTATTTGGATCAAACTCAATTCTTCGTTCTTATTGTGAATTTTATGCACAAGATGACAATAAAGAAAAATTTGTCAAAGACTTTGTAAAAGCTTGGACAAAAGTGATGAATAACGATCGATTTGATCTGCTTGATTAATAAAACAACACATAAATGATATTATGAATTATGACGGAATAATTATTGGCGTTATTACCTTTATTTTGATTGGTGTATTTCATCCAATCGTAATAAAAGGTGAGTATTACTTTGGTGCTAAAATATGGCCTTGTTTTTTGATCGTTGGATTAATATTGTGCGTATTATCTTTATTTACAGATCAACCTATTTTATCAGCAACACTTTCTATTGCGGGATTTTCATCTCTTTGGGGAATAAATGAATTGAAAGAACAGGAAGAAAGAGTGAAAAAAGGATGGTTTCCACAAAATCCTAACCGAAAAAAGAAGGATTCATTTTAATGTATAGGCAATATTTCAATACGGAATTATCATCCATTTGAAAAATAATATTGCGTTGATATACTGATTTTCAAAAAAGAATAAACAAAGCTTTGAAAACTTAATAAAAGGATAGAACCCCTATGTGTGACTGGGCTCTATTTTTTCTATACTAAAACCCTTATATGTCAAATATTCAGTTATTTTTATTTGGCAATATTTTACTTGTTACAACCTTTGACCTTTAAAACATAAAAAACAGTAAATCCCTGGCTGATGGCAGGTTTTTACTGCTGCAATTTTTTTAAATGAACTGGCGGAGCGGGTGGGATTCGAACCCACGTGCCCGTGAAGGCAACTCGATTTCGAGTCGAGCTCGTTATGACCACTTCGATACCGCTCCATGCCTGTTATTGTATCATAAAAGTAAGTAGAACGTAACTAAATTTGATTGAATGCGTGAAATGGTTTTGATACAATCGCAATATGGTAAATTTTCTAGTAAAACGATTTGTTAAAGATTATCAAAATACAAAAGATTCTAGTGTACGAAGTGCTGTAGGTAGATTATGTGGCTTTATTGGAATTTTGGCAAATATCTTTTTGTTTGTGATTAAATATGCGATCGGTGTTATCGTCAACAGTGTTTCTATTCGAGCCGATGCGATCAACAACTTATCTGATGCCTGCAGTAATATCATTTCTATTGTTTCTTTTGTAGTATCAAATAAACCGGCTGATGAAGATCATCCATTTGGTCATGAACGAAGCGAAACCATAGCTTCTCTTTTTGTGGGGTTGATTGTCGGATATATTGGAATCGAAATGGCTAAAGAGAGCTTGATGAAGATTTTACATCCTGCTTCTATTGATTTTCGCGTTGTGACATTAGTGATTTTAGGGATTTCGATTATTGTTAAATTATGGATGTATGCTTATAATAAATCTTTATCTAAGACCTATGATTCATCTCTTTTAGAAGCAACCGCATTAGATTCAATCAGTGATGTCATGGGAACCGGGGCCGTTTTTTTATCGACACTGATTTCACCTCTTGTCGGATGGAATCTGGATGGGTATATGGGAATGGTCGTATCTTTGATCATATTATATAATGCATATTCTTTAATTAAAGATGTATTGAACTCTCTTTTGGGAGAAGCACCTGATCCTAATGTTGTTAAACAAATTGATCATTTTATTTTAGAGAGTCCGGAAGTATTGGGTGTGCATGATTTGATGATTCATAATTATGGGCCTAATCGTTTATTTGCCAGTGCCCATGTAGAAGTAGATGCATCCAAGGACATTTTTAACGTACATGATGCGATTGATAATATTGAACGAGAAATCAAAAAGCAGATGGGGATTGAAATGGTATTGCATATGGATCCGGTCAAGGTGAATGATCCGCAAACTGAACATTATAAAAAGATGGTGGCGGATGCGATTTCATCATTAGGAATGCAATGGAAATTTCATGATTTTCGCATTGTTTCAGGTCCTACACATGTAAACCTGGTTTTTGATTTGGTCATTCCTTATGAAGATAAGTATACGGAAAGACAAATACGTGACATGCTTTTAAAACATATGCAATCTGATAAAGAAATATATTTAGTGCTGACAATTGATCATCCTATGGTCTAAACCAGGATGATCTTTTTTATGTCTTGTACTGCTAATAAATCTTCTTTTGGTACTTCGTTTGTCACTAATACATCGAATTCTCTGAATTTACAGAAAGAAAAAGGAGCTTTATCGTAAAATTTGGAGCTATCTGTAACCATGATCAGTTTTTCTGTTTGATTCATCACATGACGCTTAAAGCCTAATTCATTGATGTTTGTAGATGTAAAGCCATCACAATTTTTGAATCCATCGGTTCCCATGATGGCTAAATCGATGTGGATATGATCTACGATATCGATCGCAAAGGTTCCGTAAGCTCTTAATCCGGTATTGTAGATCATGCCGCCCGTAAAGATGATTTCAAAATTCATGGCGGCACATTGTTGAGCCAAAGGTAAAGAATTTGTTACGATAGTCAGACTTTTTTTGCCTTGTAAGGCAGGAATACCTAATAAAACTGTACTTCCTGAATCTAAAAAGACAACGGAACCATCTTGAATCTCGTTTAACGCACGGATACCGACACGTGTTTTTGCCTCTACGTTTTCTTGATTACGAAACAATAAAGGAGTTTCCTGCATAGGATTCTGGATGCGAACATAACCATGTTCTCGAATCAATAGGGATTGAGACTCCATTTCGCTGATGTCGTTTCGTAAAGTTTCGGGGGTTACTTCCAGACGTTTGGCTAAATCTGTTACACGAATTCGACTTTCTTCTAATAAAAACTGACGAATCTTAGCTTGACGAAGTTCTTTTTTTCGTGACATAAAATACCTCTTTTCAAAATAATTATAGCGGAAGTAGAAATGAAATTAAAAATTTTTGTTCAAAAGATTTTTTAGATTGTTCTTTTTTGAAAAAGAAAGAATAAATTTTTATTTTTGCAGTTTTACTATAAAAAATTGTTTTTTAACTGGGATTGGCTACAATGTTCTTGTCCACAGAGGACTACTAATCGTATCTGTATCCTCCTGAAAATGGATACACTATTCATCCTTTGCCTGTAAAGGCGTAAAAAACCTCAATTTGAGGTTTTTTCTTTTATATAGCCATAAGTAAAATGTTCACCACATTTAGGAAATTCTTTTAGACGATTGTTTCTGCGATAACTGAATCCATTTTCAGTGTCAGTTAATGTATCTATTGAGGAAAGATGAATGTTTTCCTTGGGTATCCCAGCATGTATCAACATTTGGGCATTGATACCCTGATTATCAAATAAAGCTTTTTCTTTAGAAATCATACGGATAAAAGGAGCTGTATCTAAAGGAAGTTTCTGTACTTGTTCTATAACTTCCATGCCGACCTCTAAAGAATCAAATTGTAAACTGGGACTGAAGAATGCTTGTGTTGTATCTGGGTGTAAAAGATTTTCTTGAATTAAATGATTTATTGTTTTGGTGGTGATTTGTTGTACGGTTCCTTTCCATCCAGAATGAATCACACAGATACATGGAGTGGATTCATCGACTAATAAGATACCTACGCAATCTGCAGTAAAGACTCCGATCAAAAGACCAGGTTCTGTGCTATATAGCGCATCGACATTCATGATACTAGTATCTTTATCAAATGCTCCTTTTCCTTTATCTTCTTGTGTCACGCGATAAAAATTGGCGGTGTGTTTTTGCCAAGGCAAAGCCCATTGTGCTAAGGGAAGTGTGATCTTTTCAAGTTCTTTACGGTTGGCAAGTACTCCTTTTTCGTCGTTACATACATGTAAAGCCATATTGTTTTGATCAGGTTTAAGGGCATCTTTTAAGGTGATGGCTCCGTAAACAGTAGTATTGATGCATTCAATTTGTTTCATGATTCTATTGTATCAGAGATAGAAAAGAAAAGTGGTTTAAATTTATTGAATTTTTAGCACTATTTGCTTGCGTTTGCTAAAGAATATGATATACTGTTAGCAGACAGAGAACAAGAGTGCTAGAAAGGAGTCTTGGATATGGAACTGACTCAGCGTCAAAAAATCATCTTTAAAACGATAGTAGATGAGTTTACTCGATGTGCCGAGCCGGTTGGATCAAAGACTTTGATGCAGCTGTTGGATTTTCCGGTATCATCGGCTACCATACGTAACGAGATGGCAACTTTGGAGAAAGCTGGATTATTGGAAAAGACACATACATCCAGTGGCCGTGTTCCCAGTCAAAAAGGATATCGGTACTATGTTGAGCATCTCATGGAAACAAATTTGGATGCCAAGGTAAAAAACTCTTTGCAGGAAGTATTTTCTCAACGTCACTATTCATTAGATGAAGTGGTTGAAAAGAGTTGTGATATCTTAAGTCATATGACAAACTTGACCAGTATCGTTCTTGGACCGGATAGCCGGTCGCAAAAACTGCAACATGTTCAACTGATACCTATCAGTGATACGAGCGCAGTAGGAATTATCGTTACTGATCAAGGTCATACAGAAAACAAAGTTTTTGATTTTGGTACAGAAGTTTCGGTACAAGATATCAAAACATGTACAGATTTGTTGAATGATCAGTTAGTAGGTACACCAATCAGTGATGTTGTCGATAAGATGAAAGAAATTGAGCCTTTGATGGCAGCTAAAGTGGTTCGCCACGAGGTCTTATTTGAAGCATTTGTCACAGCGTTTATGCGGTTTGCGACTGAAAAAGTTAAAGTTTCTGGCCGCAGCAACATGTTGTATCAGCCTGAATTTAGCGATCTCAACAAATTAAAACAGCTGATGGCAGTATTGGAAAATTCCAATCTGTTTCATCAATGGACCGATCAGGAAGATAATGTAGCCATTCAAATTGATCAACGAAATGAGCTATTACAAATTGGAGATTGTTCGGTTGTCACAACCAAATTTCATTACAACAATGATGAAGAAGGACAATTGATGGTTGTTGGTCCTAATCGAATGCAATATTCTAAAGTAGTTGCATTGATGGATTACATGTCGAGCGTGATCGAAGATGTCTTTGCCCATAAAGGAGGCGGAAATAACGATGAGCGAAAAAAACAAGAAAAAGAATAAGAAGGAAATAGAAGAACAAGAAGAGAAAAAAGAACAAACTGAAATGGAAGAAACGTCCACAGATAAAAAGGATACGGACGTTGAAGAAGCCAATCCTTTAGAAGCAGAGATTGAAAATCTGAAAGAGGAATTGGCAAAGGCAAAAAATGATGTGGCCCGCGCCTATGCAGATACAGAAAACATGAAAAAACGTCTGCAGAATGAAGCGGATATGACTAAGAAATATCGTTTCCAGCAGGCTGGCTTAGAACTTCTTCCAATATTAGATGGTATGGAACGTGCTTTGATGGTTCAAAGTGAAAATGAAGAAGTTTTAAATTATGTCAAAGGATTTGAGATGATTCATCAACAGTTGATCAATGTATTGACAAATGAAGGAATCAAGGAAATCGAAGCAATGGGACAGCCTTTTGATCACAATACGATGCAGGCTTTGATGCAGGAAGCCAAAGAAGGGGTAGAACCTGGAATGGTCATCGAAGTGATGCAGAAAGGTTATATGTTAAAAGATCGTATATTAAGACCTGCCTTAGTGAAGGTAAGTGAGTAAAGGAGGAATCGACTATGGCAAAAATTATTGGTATTGACTTAGGAACAACAAACAGCTGTGTAGCTGTCATGGAAGGAAAGGATTCAAAAGTTATTCCGAATCCAGAAGGAAATCGTACTACACCAAGCGTTGTAGCATTTAAAAACGGAGAACGTATTATCGGGGATGCCGCAAAACGTCAGGCAGTCACAAACAAAAATACGATTTCTTCTATTAAACGTTTGATGGGAACAAATCAAAAGGTAGAAGCAGAAGGTAAAGAGTATACACCACAAGAAATCAGTGCAATGATTTTACAGTATTTGAAATCTTATGCAGAAGATTACTTAGGAGAACCTGTTACTAAAGCCGTTATCACAGTACCAGCATACTTTAACGATGCACAACGTCAGGCGACTAAAGATGCCGGAAAAATTGCTGGTTTGGAAGTAGAACGAATCATCAACGAACCTACAGCTGCTGCTTTGGCTTATGGTATTGATAAGACAGATAAAGAACAGAAAGTTTTGATTTACGACTTAGGTGGTGGAACTTTCGATGTTAGTATCTTAGATTTGGCAGACGGTACCTTTGAAGTATTATCAACAAATGGTGATACACACTTAGGTGGAGATGACTTTGATAATGTATTGGTTGATTGGATGGCTGATACTTTCAAGAAAGAAAATGGAATTGACTTGAAACAAGATACAATGGCTTTGCAGCGTTTAAAAGAAGCTGCTGAAAAAGCTAAAAAGGATTTAAGTGGTGTTATGCAGACACAGATCAGCTTGCCATTTATTTCAGCTGGACCTAGCGGACCTTTACACTTTGAAGCAACATTAACACGTGCAAAATTCGATGAAATGACAAAATCTTTAGTAGATCGTACAATGATTCCTATCGAAAATGCATTGCGTGATGCTAAATTATCTAAGAGCGATATCGACCAAGTATTGTTAGTTGGTGGATCAACTCGTATCCCAGCTGTACAGGAAGCTGTACGTAAGGCATTAGGTAAAGATCCTAACCATTCTGTAAACCCAGATGAAGCCGTTGCCATGGGTGCTGCTATCCAAGGTGGTGTTATTTCTGGTGATGTTAAAGATGTATTGTTGTTGGATGTTACACCATTGTCATTAGGTATTGAAACAATGGGTGGTGTTATGACAGTATTGATTCCTCGTAATACGACTATTCCAACAAGCAAATCACAGATTTTCTCAACAGCTGCTGACAATCAGCCTGCAGTAGATATCAAAGTATTACAAGGTGAGCGTCCAATGGCTGCCGACAACAAAGAATTAGGAAACTTCCAGTTGACAGGTATTGCTCCAGCTCGTCGTGGTGTGCCACAAATCGAAGTAACTTTCGATATTGATGCGAATGGTATCGTACATGTAAGTGCTAAGGATAAAGGAACTGGTAAAGAACAGTCTATTACTATTCAGAATTCAAGCGGATTAAGCGATGATGAAATTGATCGTATGGTTCGTGAAGCAGAAGAACATAAAGCAGAAGATGAAAAACGTAAAGATGAAATTGATTTACGTAACCGTGCAGAAGGATTCATTGCACAGATCGATGCCATGTTAGAAGATGGAAAAGATAAAATTGATGCAAAACAAGCAGAAGAAACGAAAAAATTGCGTGATGACTTGCAGAAATCTTTGGATGAGAATAACATGGATGATGTCCGCACAAAATTAGAAGCTTTGGAGAAAGCTGCACAGATGGCTGGTCAACAGATGTATCAGCAGCAGGCTAACCAACAGGCACAAGACAATACAACACATACAAATGATGATGTTGTAGATGGTGAATTTACGGAAAAACACTAATTTTTAAAGTTCTAGCAACAGCTAGAACTTTATCATGAGAGAGGAGGGAAAACATGGCTGAAAAAAGAGACTATTATGAAGTACTAGGTGTCAGTAAAGATGCCACAGAAGACCAAATTAAAAAAGCCTATCGAAAACTGGCCATGAAGTATCACCCAGATGTAAACAAGGACCCGGGGGCTGAAGATAAGTTTAAAGAAATTAATGAAGCCTATGAGGTTCTGAGTGATAAAGATAAAAGGGCTACGTATGATCAGTTTGGACATGCCGGCATGGATGGTGCTTTTGGACAAGGCGGATTCCAAGGTGGATTCAGCGATTTTGGCGATTTAAACGATATTTTCGGTTCCTTCTTTGGCGGCTCTGGATTTGGCTTTGGAGGTTCCTCCCGAAGAAATGCCAATCAGCCTCGCCAAGGACAAGATCGTTATATGCAGATGCGTATTGATTTTATGGATGCGATTTTTGGAAAGACTGAAACGATTACATTGGAAGTGGATGAACAGTGTTCGCATTGCCATGGTAGTGGAGCGGAACATCCAGAAGATGTACAGACGTGTCCAACTTGTCATGGTTCCGGTTATGTCATGACACAACAACGTAGTATGTTTGGTGTGATACAACAACAATCTGTCTGTCCGGATTGTCATGGAACAGGAAAGAAAGTAACGCATGTTTGTCATAAATGTCATGGTAAAGGCTATGAGCATAAACGTGTAAAATTGGATATCAAGATTCCGGCTGGTATTTCGACTGGTCAACAAATTCGTATTGCCGGAAAAGGAGAACGTGGATCTAACGGAGGACCGAATGGGGATCTCTATATTGAAATTATCGTTCAACCACATTCAACTTTTAAAAGAGAAGGTAATGATATTTATATCAAGGTACCAATCAGTGCTTTAGATGCTACGATTGGAACAAATGTTCAAGTGCCGACCGTTTATGGAGATGTGGAATTAAAAATTCCAGAAGGAACACAACCAAACACGAAATTCCGTTTAAAAGGTAAGGGTGTCAAGACATCTCGTCAGACTGGGGATGAATTTGTAGAAGTAATGATCGAAATTCCAAAGAAACTGACACGAAAAGAGCGTGAGTTGTATGAACAACTTCGTAAAGGACAAAAGGAAAGTCCATTTGAACGTTTTAAAAATTCATTTAAATAAAAAAATGCTGAAATCCAAAAGGATTTCGGCGTTTTTTATTCTAATGCATCAAATCCATGTGCTATTAACAATTCATTAGTTTTAAACAAATTGTAATGATGTTGAAGCGCATAAATCAAGATCGCATCTTTTTTTACTTTCGCATAAAGTAAACCATTATCACTTAATGACAATAAATTGTTGGTGTCATGTAAATCAAGCTGCATTGCCAGGGCTAGCTGTATGATCTTATCTTTGCTTCCTTTTTTTGTGCCATTACATATTTGATATGCATAATTTTTCTGCATATTGGTTTTGGCGATGACTTCATTCTTTTTTAACCCTTTTTTCTCTAAACAAGCTTCTAAATACGATACAAAATCCAGATCTGGAAGAAGATCTAAAATGTTTTCTAAAGGCATATTTTGGTTAAGGAGTTCTAGTAATTGTGTTGTCAAAATCATAATCATTACCTCTTAAAAATATGATAGAATAAGGAACAGAGTCAGGCAAGGAAAATGATACCTTCATTGTATAAAAAAGTAAGCGCGCTGAAAGAAACGGAGCAGAAATGTATTTGTTTAATGCAAAGAAAGACAGATCAGAGTTTTTTTGTGCAAAGAAAATTAAAACAAGGAGATTATTTTGTTTATAAAACACTCCAGGAAAAACAAATTGAAGGAATTCCAAAAATTTATGATGTACAGATTCAAGATGAATGGTTGATTATTCAGGAAGAGTTTATCCAGGCATCTACATTGGATGAGCTTTTACCATTTGATTCCAGAGAAGCAGTGAAAATCTTATGTTAGCTTTGCGATATTTTAACTTGTTTACATACATTAAATCCACCTATTATCCATCGTGACATTAAACCGGAAAATATTTTTTATAAGAAAGGGAAAGTCATCTTATTTGATTTTGATATCGCTCGTTTTTACGATCCGTTAAAAACAAGAGATACGACTTTACTAGGCAGTGTTGGCTATGCATCACCTGAACATTTTGGCTTTGCCCAGACAAGTGTACAAAGTGATATTTACTCCTGTGGCAAACTATTACAGGTTCTTTTAACTGGACGATTAGATGGTATGGTAAAAGGACGTTATGAAAAGGTGATTCAAAAAGCATTAAGTATAGATCCTAAAGATCGATTTCAAAGTACAGTGCAGTTAAAAGCAGAGCTTCAAGAGTCTGGATGGATATTTCCTGGTTTCAATAATCGAAGTCGTAAAGGAATCATCGGTTCCTGGATTGGATGGCTTTTTAGTATTTGTGTCGTTTTATCAATTGATGTACGAAAAAATACGTCTTTTAAATATGACAGTTTGTATTTGATATCATGTTTCTTAGTTTTAGCTCTTTTTGAATTTGTAATATGTAATCGTCATAAAGTAAAAAAATATAATTCACCAATAGTCCGATGGTCAATCCTATCCTTGGTGTATTTTCTCCTTTTGGTTGTTGGAATTGGTATTTTATCGCTTTTTGATATGATGCCATCAGCATAACAATTTAACTTCTGTATTGCGTATAGTAAAGGCAAGCAGAAGTTTTTTTATTCCCTTTACTTGACAGATTTGAATCGGGGGGGGGGTAAGATAACTAAGGAGGTTTGATTATGAAGAAATTAGGATATGCATTACTTTGTGGTGTTATGGTATTTGGCATTACGGCTTGTGGATCATCAGACTCATCGAGTGAAGATAGTTCAGCTAATGAGAAAAAGGTAGAAGAGGTAAAAGAAGAGACGACAACTTATGAAGCTATTTTGGCAGATTATTCAAAACAAATTCAGGATAAAACACCAGAATTAGTACAAGAATATAATAATGAGTATCCTGCTCTGAATGGAGATATCAATGAGATGGCAAAACTATCAAACGACAAGATTTCACAATTAGCCAAAATTTCAACAGATGGTATCCAAGAGATGGCAGATTTGATGTACAAAAATGGCGATGCTTATGAAACTTATGAAGATTGGGCAAGTCAATTACAAGATGTTTATATGCAGTACGCGCAACAAATTACGGATGCATATATGTCCTCTGCGATGTAGAAAAGGAGAAATCGATTATGAATGAACAATCATCAAATGGAAAAGGGATTGCGGGATTGGTACTTGGAATCGTATCCATTGTATTAATTTTCTTTGGTGCGTATGGAGCAATTTTTGGTTTAATTTGTGGAGTAATAGGTATTATTCTCTCGATAAAGGCTAGAAATGAAAATCCAACAGGAATCGCAACAGCCGGTCTTGTTTGCTCCATTATTGGAACTGTATTATGTGCTGTGGGATTTGTTGCCTGTGCTTGCCTTTTAGGCGGTTTGGCAAGCATTGGAGCTTCTTTACAATAAGAGCCATTGCGCTCTTTTTTTGTCTATGGCACAAATTCAATTAGGATCTTTGGTTATTTCTTCGTATGCGTTTTTCGCAGTATGTGGAGCTTGTGCTTGTCTTTTGTATGGATGGCTTTGTATTCCCAAAGCACAAAGAGAGCAGTCCGTCTATCTTTTGTGCTATGCCGGAATCGGGGCTTTGATTGGAGCTAAACTTCTTTATATTCTGGTTTCATTACTAGAAATTTTGGAACATATTGACCAATGGTTTTTATTTGTTTCTTCTGGCTTTGTGTTTTATGGTGGCTTATTAGGTTCTGTAGTAGGAAGTCTTTTATATTGTCAGGAGTTTCACAAGGATTTTTACACGCAAATTAATGTATTAGTTCCTATGATTCCTTTGTTTCATTCATTGGCACGTATTGGATGTTTTTTTAGTGGTTGTTGTTATGGAATAGAAAGTGATGTTTTTGGAATTTTTACATACTCTATTTATGCCGATCCAATGGAAACAAATCGTATCCCGGTACAACTGATGGAAGCAGGTATGGAATTTTTTATTTTTCTTTTTCTTCACTTTTATAAAGGAAATCGTTTATATGCTTATTTTGGTATGTATTCCATCGGGCGGTTTTTATTGGAGTTTTTGCGTGGTGATGAGCAAAGAGGAATTTTTATCTTATCAACATCACAATGGATATCTATAGGTATTTGGATCGTATTAGCACAAAAGTACCAAATTTTAAAAAATGAGAATCAAAAAGACACGAGTCAAAATTGAATGACTCGTGCTTTTTGGCTAGTAAAACCCCTAGATAGTCTAGGGGTCCGCCTAAGCTTTAGCGAA
>CABVDD010000030.1 GCA_902497095.1 uncultured Faecalicoccus sp. | reverse complement strand
TTCAAAGGGAATTGAAAAGATGGCTGAATTGCGTTACTATTTACTAGGTATTTAGACACAAACAATTATACCAAAAAGGCCGGAGTATTTGACTTAAACCATCAAATATTCCGGTCCTTTTTTTGTATTTGAGAACTGCTTCAACCTATTTACTCGTTACAGCCCCTTTCCTTTATTTTTCAACTTCATCAATAGCTTCTATAATGATACCTCTAAAAGCATTCTTTTCCAGACTGGCAACTCCTTTTATGGTCGTTCCACCAGGAGAACAAACAGCATCTTTCATAATTCCTGGATGTTCCTTATTTTCTAGATACAACAAACTTGTACCTGCGATCATCTGTGCAGCTAAATCATAAGCTTGCTGGCGCTTTAATCCATGTTTGACACCGGCATCCGCTAAAGCTTCTAAATACATAGCGGTATAAGCTGGGGCACATCCTGCAATTGTAGTCGCAATCGATAATTGATCAGCGCTCACCCATTCGATATGAGCTATTTTTTCAAAAAGACTGATAAAATTTTCTAATGCTTTTGCATGTAATGAATGTTTTTCTTCGGTTACCAAAATACCTTTTCCAATGGCAATAGGCGTATTAGGTATTGCCGAAATGTGTTGTGTTTCCGGCTCTAAAATGTCTTCATAAAAATCATAAAAACATCCTGCGGCAATAGACAGTACAATTTTTGATCGTAATGCTTTTCGAATTGGTTCTACCACTTCCTTGATTTGAAACGGCTTTACTGCCAATATGATCATATCTGAATTTTGTACCACTTCTTCACTTGTTTTATATGCCATAACACCAAATTTTTGGGCATTTTTTTGACAAGTATCATAATGTGCAGCACATACATGAATCAAACTTGGATCCATTCCGGCTTTATGAACCAAGCCATTGACAATGGCCTGGGCCATATTTCCAAATCCAATACATCCAATATTCATCATGATTCTTCCTCGTTATATCCATTAGGATTCATCGTTTGCCATTTCCAGCTGGAAGCACACATCGCATCTAAGTCATATTCTGCCTGCCAACCTAGTTCTTCTTTTGCCAAATCACATTTGGAATAACATGTGGCAATGTCACCAGCTCGCCGTGGCTTGATCTCATATGGGATTTCATGACCACATGCCTTTGAAAACGCATGAATTACATCTAATACGCTATATCCTTTTCCTGTTCCCAGATTATAAACGCGACATCCTGCTTTTTCTTTTATTTTATCCAAAGCCTTAACATGTCCTTTAGCCAAGTCAACCACATGAATATAATCTCGTACTCCCGTACCATCTGGCGTATCATAATCATTTCCAAATACACCTACACATTTCAATTTACCAATCGCAACTTGGGCTACATACGGCAAAAGATTGTTAGGGATACCTTTTGGATCTTCTCCGATCAATCCGCTTTCATGGGCACCGATAGGATTAAAATAACGTAATAAAATAACATTCCATTCAGGATCGGAAGTATGGACATCCGTTAAGATTTGTTCCAACATCCACTTTGTCCATCCATAAGGATTGGTACAAGTTCCTTTTGGGCAAGATTCTGTAATTGGAATTTGTGCCGGTTCGCCATATACCGTTGCACTGGATGAGAAAATAATATTTTTACATCCATAATTTCGCATCACATCAATTAGATTCAATGTTCCTGAAATATTGACCGTATAATATTCCACAGGTTTTTGTACAGATTCACCTACAGCTTTTAAACCGGCAAAATGAATGACGGCATCGATCTTATTCTCTTGAAATACCTTTTTTAAAGCTTCTTTGTCTAAGATATCTTCTTTATAAAACTTTACTTTTTTCTGAGTAATCTGTTCAATTCGATCAATTGCCTTTTGATTTGAATTGTATAGATTATCTAAAACGATCACATCATAGCCAGCCTGTAATAATTCTACACACGTATGACTTCCAATATACCCGGCTCCTCCGGTAACAAGTATTTGCATATTTTTTTCTCCTTTTTGTTTTATTATACTATGAACACAACTCTTTTTCTTCCTCTTTTGAAAGTATCATGGCTTTATATTCATTTTTTACCTTGATCCAAAGACAATGATGCAGACGATCATAGCGTTCAAATTGTGCATCTTGACTCCACTTTTTCTGCCATCGATGTTTCAAATAAACCATTTTCTTTAAGTTTAGCTGTTGATAAAGCACTCTATAACAAAAGAAAAACTGCTCAGGATCTTTACATCGTACAACCATTTCATCTTCAGGAAGGTTATCGATCTCTTTTTTATCGCTTAAAATCAATGTGAACTTTCTTTGCGGATCCCGAAAAAGAAAGGGATAGATCAAATAAAACAAGTTATGACATCGATTGCATTGATGAAAAAAATAAGTTCCATCCTGTAATCTTTTCTCAATGGTTTCACTGATTTTTGCGATGGCCAATGTATCTCTTTTGATGTGAAAAACATGTCCACAATGCGGACATGTCATTTCAATCATTCTTTCTTTCATAGAGCCCGAGTGGCTTCTTTTAGCCATTCTCTTTCTTCTGGATCTAAATACGCTTGAAGTGTGTCGTAAACTTGTGCATGATACGCATTTAACCACTCAATTTCATCTTGTGTCATCTTGGTTTTGTCAATTCCATCAAGATCAAATGGAACAAAAGTCAAAGGTTCAAAATGCATAAATTGTCCATAGAAGTTATTGGTTCCTTTAACAACAAGTAGTTCGTTTTCATGACGGATTCCAAATTCGCCTTCTTTATAAACACCTGGTTCATCACTTTGGATCATGCCTTCTTCTAATACACAAGAATCATTTCTTTCCGGCACGATGCGCCAGCGAAAACCATTAGGTGCTTCATGCACATTGGAAAGATGACCCACACCATGACCTGTACCACATTGATAATCCATATCTTCATCCCATAGAGGTCCACGTGCTAAAATATCCAAGTTTAAACCACGACAACCATATAGGAAATGTGCTTTTGCCAGACGAATATGGGAACGCATAGCCAATGTGAACCAATGGCGTTCTTCTTCGGAGATCTCTCCCAAGACAAATGTACGTGTAATATCTGTTGTACCTTCTAAGTATTGTCCTCCACTGTCAACTAGAAGCATACCTTCTGGTTTTAATGTCACATCCGTTTCTGGACTGGAACTATAATGCATCATAGCGGCATGTTCTTTATACGCACAAATCGTACTAAAACTATCCTCCAGATAATTTTTTTGTTCTTTTCGATACTGTTGAAGTTTATCCTGTGCACTGCATTCTGTGATGTTCTGACTTTGAACATTGTGTTTTAACCAGTACATAAATTTAGTACAGGCAACACCATCTTTAATATGCGCCCACTTAGTATTCTTGATTTCCACTGGATTTTTTTGTGCCTTCATCAATACAATTGGATCCGTTGCCTCTATCAGTTTATCTTGTACAAGTAAAGATAGACGACTGTTCACAAAATGCGGGTCTACCAACACTGGCCCTTGTAGTAAAGATACTTCATCATAAATTGAATCATAAGGATGAACACTTACCTGATTTTGTTCAAAGAGAGACTTACTTTCATCATCTAAACGAGAAGCATCGATATAAAGCGTTGCCTGCTCTTTTTCAATGGTCGCATAAGCTAAAGCCACTGGAAAATGCAAAATATCATGTGCTCTTATATTGAATAACCACGCAATTTCATCAATTTTAGTAATGATGAAAGAAGCACAGTTTTCTTTAGCCATAGCTTGACGAACTTGTTTTAATTTATCTGCCATTGAAACTCCGGCATAATCAAGCGCATAATGAAATGTTTGCGTAGCCGGTAATGCCGGGCGATCTTTCCATATCTCATCAACCAAATCTAAATGAGCTACTATATCTATCTTATGACTTGAAAAAATCGCATGATATCGTTTGTAGTCCATATAATTGATGACACGACCATCAAAACCTACTTTTGATCCTTCCACAAGATTCTGGCAAATGTATTCTTCAATACTTGGTGTCTCAGGCTGTCCCATTTTCATCAATGTAATTCCTGTATCTTTTAACTGTGCCTGGGCTTGAATGAAATAGCGTCCATCTGTCCATAAACCCGCTTTTTCTTGCAGTACAACTAAAGTACCGGCACTGCCGGTAAATCCGGACATATACTTTCGACAGGCAAAAAAGTCACATACATATTCCGTTTCATGAAAATCACTGGTTGGAATGATATAAGCCTGCACTCCATTTTCCTGCATTTTCATACGTAAATTTTTTAAACGTTCTTGAATCATTTTTATACCTCCACATGATCAATATAATAAGCCCAGTTTAATACCTCAATACCTCCATAGCTCAAGGCAACCATAGCCAGGCAAATAAACAAAACCTTTAGGGTAAACAAACCGACATTTCTAGATTTATAAGTATGTTCCAGTCTCATATATTTAAATTGCGCCCACATACAATACATAGGAACCATATATAAGATTCCCTGCAGTAAAACCATCATTGGGGCAAAATTATGAAGAAAATACAAGATTTCAAATATACTTCCATCGGCAATATCATGGCGTAAAGTAGCTGCACTTTCAAATGTTTCAAAGTTATTAAAACATCCCATTGCACTAAATAAACCAAAGAAAAACATCATGGAAACATCAAACAATACAAACATACGATGCATTCTATCCATTTTTACCGTCACTTTATTGCTCCAGGCCAATACACACAAAAAAGATATCGTCAATAAAATGGCATAAAGAATATTGCTTGCCGGAATAAGCCAGTGAAATACTGAAAAAAACAAAGCAACTCCCAAGCAAACATTGGCGATCGTATCGGTTGTATCGTGTCGGCTGCGCATCTTACGCAAACCATTTTTTCCAAATGAAAACACTGAAGTTACTGGTTTTAAAGCTTTTTTAGGAAGAAAGCTAATACATATAGATAATAAAACAGCTAAAACGCTATAAAGTATTACATCCATCATCTTGATTCCTCTTTCTTATGCAGCCATAACATTGAAAAAACAGCCCATATCATCGTCAATATAAACCAAAGCCATAAAGGACAAACAAAAAAAGTTCCTTTTATATGATTTGCTATATAAATAGATCCCAAATATAAGCCAAAACAAACCATTAAAATCAGCCAAAAAACAATCGATGAACGTTTAGGATCCGTTGCCATATATGTTAAAAGACCTTTATAGATCATATAAACAGCTATACTTTGCAGGCACAAAGACCAACCGACCATAACTGAAGTTTGGATAGGCTCCTGATCAAAAACAGGGATCAGTACTTGTGTGTATACTACATTGATCAAAGTGGTATACACAAATAAAAACAAAGGAAAATCGGCAAATTCCACGCATAGATACGCGATTCCTTTGGGCTTAACAGACGACAAATCATTTTTAAAATCCTTTTTAAAACTTGTATGTTCTTGTTGATCATCTTGAAGAAGATGGCTTGCTTGTTCAAGACATTCTATCTGTTGTTGATAAGGAAGTCCAGCTTGACGAACTTGAAAACTGGCCCATGTCAACATTCTTTGATTTTTGGTAGGAACCCCCTGTACTTTAGATAACAGAGGGCGAAAATAATTGAAACTGTTCATGCAGATATTGTAGAATAAATTCGTTAAGAAGTCTATAAAAGGAGAGTTCAATGAAGATTATCTTTTTAGATGCAGACGGCACTTTATTACATCATGAAGGATTCATCCCTAAAAGCGCTTTGGATGCATGCCGTGCAGCACAAAAAAACGGACATAAAATTATACTTTGTACCGGAAGACAAAAAGTAGAGATTTATGGTGATATGTTAAAGCTTGATTATGATGGCATGATTACTGGCAGTGGCGCCCATATTGAAGTCAATCATCATCTCTTGGAAGAAAAGACATTTTCCAAAGAACAGCTACAATTTCTTCTACAATATATGAATACGTATGATATTGATGCGATATTTGAAACCACAAATGGATTAGTTGGAAATAAAAAAACATATGAACATTTAGAACGAATGATTCAAAAACAATGTAAACATTTAAGTCCAGAACTATATTTACGACACGGACTTGTACAGGTTTTACACAACTTAAAAGTAACGGATTCGATTTTAGAATATCCTGTTAATAAAATTTCATTTTTAGAATCCGATCTTTCTTATGCAGACATTTATCAAGCACTGCATCAACAATTCGATTTAGTTCCGGCCACATTTGCCCCTTTTGGCAAAGAAAGTGGAGAAATTTCAGAAAAAAGCATCACAAAAGCAACTGGTATGCAAAGTATATTAAAATACTTCCATATGAGTGCCAAAGATGCCATAGCCATTGGCGATGGTTTCAATGACTTATGCATGTTTGAAGTTGCACAAACTAGTGTTGCGATGGGAAATGCGCCTAAAGAAGTACAAAAAAAGGCAGATCGCGTAACGACCTCCCTGGATAATAACGGTATTTATAATGCTTTTATTTTTCTGGGTTTGATTGAATAACAATATTCGTAGAAACAGGAAGTATCCCCGCTTCCTTTCTTTTTTTCTGCAACATCGTATTCATACGACATAAACATTCCCAATATTTTTCAAAAGGCACAAAAGCATAAATGCCAATTTTCATAGATCTCTCCTCGATCTTATCGATGACCACTTCTCTTTGCATATCATTTTGTATCCAGTTTGCTTCACTTTCTAAAACTTCTTGTCCTAATTGTAAACAAGCATCGACATCCGTTTCTAAAGCCACAGGAAATGAAATGTGGATACGTCTGTATTTTTCTTTTGAATAATTGATCAAAACTTGACTAACTGCCGTAGAGTTAGGAACGATGATCTCCTGATGATCGAAAGTCTGTAATACGGTAAACAAGATTTCTATTCGGCTGACAATGCCTTCTTGTGATTCGATTTGTACATAATCGCCAATCACAAAAGGTTTTGTGAAAAGGATCTGTATGCCTCCCGCAACATCATTCATCGTATCTCGTAAAGCTAAAGAAATCCCTAAAGATACAGCACTTAACGAACCGACAATGATAGACATATCCAATCCTAAAACAGCTAATGCGATCGCAATAAAAATAATCTTAATGGAAATAGAAGCGCAAGAACCAATAAATGTCAAAGATCCATGATCTGTAACATTTTTAGAAAGTTGTATAATAAACTTCTTAATCAATTTAGCAATGACCATGCCCAATACAATGATCAATGCCGCAATGGCTATTCGTATCAAAACTTCATCTAACTTTTCAAACATAAAAGGTCTCCTTTGAAAAAGAATCGGTCTATGCGGCCGATTCTAGATCCTTTTCCAGTTTTTCAATACCTAATTGAATACGACGAAGACTTTCATCTTTACCTAAAATATAAGCCACTTCAATCGCACCACCTGGAGTCGATTGTTTTCCTGTCAATGCTGTACGTACTGGCCAGAGTACCTGTCCATTTTTCATCTCCAATTTTTCTGGTAGTGCCATAAGAAGATCATGAATTTTATCTTCACTTGACCAATCACAAGTTGATAAAGTTTCATAAGCTTCTTTCAATGCGATAATGGCTGTTTCCTTCTTTGATTTTTGACGTTTATGTTTAAACATTTCCACATCATAATCTAGTAAAACTTCAAAGAAATCAATCATATCTTCAATTTCATTTAAAGTATTAGCTCTTGACTGCACAAGCTTTGCGATTTCTTTTACATCCAAATCAGAATGAATAACCTTTTGTATATATGGCAATACGAGTTCATAATAACGATCAAAATCCATGTGTTTTAAATATTCACCATTCATCCATGTCAGTTTATCAATATCAAAAATGGCAGGACGTTTAGAAATACGATGAATATCAAAAACTTGAATCAATTCCTCCATCGTATAAATCTCTTGTTCTGTTTGCGGAGACCATCCTAATAAAGCGATATAGTTAATAATCGCTTCAGGAAGATATCCCTTGGCCACTAAATCTTGAAATGAAGCATCTCCATTTCGTTTCGATAATTTATGATGTTCATCTTTCATGACAGGCGGAACATGCACATAGATAGGTCGTTTCCATCCATAAGCATCATAAATCAAATTATATTTAGGCGTACTTGATAAATACTCATTTCCACGAACTACGTGTGTGATTTCCATTTGATGATCATCAATGATATTGGCAAAATTATAAGTAGGGAACCCATCCGATTTAATCAAAATTTGTTCATCCAATGTATCTACATCGACTTCAATATGTCCATATACTTCATCATCAAATGTGGTTTCTTTAATTTCACCAATCGTCTGACGAATGACATAAGGAATGCCGGCATCTAATTTAGCCTGTACTTCTTCTGGCGTCAGATGTTTACAAGGATCATCAAATTTAAAAGAATCCCCCTGCTCCTCTCTTTGTTTCTGTAACTCTTCTTCTGAACAAAAACAATAATGTGCGCCGCCAAGACGAATTAATTCCTCAGCATATCCTTTGTACATGCCTAATCGTTCACTTTGAACATAAGGTCCATGCTCTCCTCCGATATCTGGTCCTTCATCCCAGTTTAAGCCACAATCCTTCATTGTTTTATAAATAATATCGACTGCACCTTCTACCTGACGGTTTTGATCGGTATCTTCAATACGCAATATAAAATCACCATCTTCATGTTTTGCGATCAAATACTCAAAAAGAGCAGTTCGTAAATTTCCTATATGCATATAACCCGTTGGACTGGGTGCAAATCGTGTTCTAATCTTAGTCATAAATACCGTCCTTTCTCGATAATCTTAAACCACTTTAAAAATTTCTTCAATAAACAGTTGCCAAATCTGGAAAATAATTATACTATATAAAGGCGCATTGGGGTATAGCCAAGCGGTAAGGCACCAGACTCTGAATCTGGCATTTCCATGGTTCGAATCCATGTACCCCAGCCATAGAAAGCAAACGTCACTTGAAAAGGTGGCGTTTTATTTTTGCCTTACCTAAAGGCTTTTTGAGGATTTCTTATCCTGGTTTCTTATTTTTTTACTTCCGCGTTACTTGGATTATTGGTTGATTTTTACCTCGAAAATACCTCCAAAATACCTCCTAAATACCTCCTGCTTCCAAAAAAATTACCTCCAAAATACCTCCGAGCAATAACTCTTAAGATTCCTTAACGATTGAAAAAGCCTTATTTTCCGCGTTTTTAAACCATTTTTTGGGTAAAAATATTTATAGAAATCATTTTGTTTTTTGCACTTTTTATTCTACTTTTTTCTTAGCTTTTTCTATAAAATCTCCGCAATAATTCCCGCGGTTTTTTCTTTTTTCTTGTAATTGTAGTGGGCATATATTTTTTCGGTAGTCGTCACATCTTCATGACCCAGCCATTCCTGTATATCTTTTAGTGAAACATCTTGCGAAAGCAACAGTGTAGCACAACTATGACGTAGATCATGGAAACGGATTTTTCGCATTCCGTTTTTTACTAATTTAGATTGAAAGTTCGTTGTGATGTAGTTGGGACGGATACGTTCTCCAATCTCATTAACATAGATATAAGCTTTGTATTTGCTGATATAACTACCTCTGCATAATTTTCTGTTTTGATTCTGCTCATTTTGCATTTTTATAAGCAGTTGTTCCATTTTAGGAATTAGCGGCAAGGAACGATAGCTTTTTTTGGATTTGGTCTTATCATTAGCACTCTCTACACGTTTTCCTTTTAAAGTAAATTCGGTAACAGTATGGGCGATGGTGATTACGTTTCTTTCAAAGTCGATGTTCTTCCATTGAAGTCCGACGATCTCACTTCAACGGAGTCCGTAATAAGCAGCCATCATGACCGCAAATTCCAACTTCGTACCTTTAAAGATCTCAAACATTTTTTCAAGTTCATCTTCATTATAGAAAGATCCGATATATTGTTTCTTTTTAGGTCTTGTTACTAAATCTGCTTCATTGACAGATACCCATCTTTTTTTCCTGGCATATTCCAATGCCAGACGTATATTGGCATGATAATGAATTACCGTATTACTTGAAATGATCTCGATATCATGTCCTAACGTTCCGTCCATACATCGATTATAGAACTCTTGAATATCCTCTGAAGTCAGATCTCCTAATCGGATGTGGTGTTCATTAAAATATGGCTTAATACGTGTAGAAATTTGAGATTCATAAGAAGCATAGGTGCTCAAAGATACATTATGCTTATGACTCTCCAGCCAGTATGACATATAATCACCGAACAACATATTGGCTTTGCTATTTTTTTCCTTAACTTTTTTTCGAGCAGGTATAGGGAATTTTTCTTCTACAGACTGTATTGGTTCATCTCTTGAGATATTAGTATCTTCAAAACCAAATTTAAGTTGATTTTTGATAAACTTCTTATAACTTTTTAATTCTTCATCATTTTTAGGAATATCGAAGTTCTCCTGCAAAAGCTGTAAAAGTTTCTCAGCTCTTTTCTTATTACCTTTTACTGGTAAATTGGTTGCAAATGAAGGGGATTTTCTTTTCCCGTTTCCATCTGTATAGCTTAACACTATATGATACTGTCCTTTTATTTCTCTTACATGTCCTGATACCATAATTTAACCTCCTGTCTATGCTTTACAGCATTTCATTGTACGATTAAAGGGTAATTCAGATTGTCTTCCTTTTCTATTTTACGATTAGGTTTGGATTGTACACTTGACAGGATATAGTCGATAACACATACTTTAGGAATCATGTATTTCCGTCCAATATGAAAGTACTTGATCTTATGCTCCTTTAAAAGCTGATACCCCGTCTTGATACAAATGCTTCCCAGCATTTCGCACATTTGTTCTGTGTTTACGATATCTGGATATTCTTTAAAAACAGAATCATAGTCTAAATCTTGAAGTTTACTCATGTTTTCTCCTCCTTCTTATACCGGTCATAAAAGCCTCTCTTGCTTTGGCTCTAGTAAATACGTCAAGTCCTGTATAATTTTTTGAAAGTTTTTTATATCTTTATAAAAATACGTTGACTTATTTCCAATTCGAATAGGATTTAAACATCCGGTTTCACTCAACATTTCTACATCATCAGGAAGGGAATTTAACAGTTTTGCGAAGTGTGCTGAAATATACCTCTGAAGGTTCATAGATACCATTTTAAACATCTATGTTCCTTTCTGTAATCTGATATCCCCAGGCTGATTTTAATTTTCTGATCTATTAGTCGTATCTCTCTGCTTGATAATGAGCCTATCTTGTTTAATAGCCTGGATTTATCGATTGTTCGAATCTGTTCTAATAAAATAATCGAATTTGATCTTAATCCCTTTCTACCAGCTAATGTAAAATGGGTAGGTAAAAATCGTTTCCTGTGTCTTCCGGATGTTAAAGATGCCACGATAACGGTTGGTGCATACTTGTTTCCTTTGTTATTCTGAAGAATGACGACAGGGCGTATGCCACCTTGCTCTGATCCTATGCCTAAGCTCAAATCCGCATAGTAAAGATCACCTTTTTTAATGGTCATGTTCTCACCTCCAAAAATATGTAAAACCGGATACTTTTTCATATCCGGTCATTTTTTATGAACTTTGTTTTTCTATTTATCCCTGATTACCCGAAAAACAGAAGGATACCATCAGACAAGCCTTGGCAGGCTTTCATGGGGATTTCACCCCTGCAAGGTTCTCTTGCAGCTGCTCCCTTTGCGTGATCCTGGTTGACAGGGCTGAGGCTGAACAGAAGTATCATTATCACTCAAGATCATCATGGCCCAATGACTGCCACATCATTTTTATAGTTCTGTAGAAATCGCTCGAATAAAGATTATCGTCATCGCGTACATACTAAAAGGCTCGTATCTTAAGCAACGTATCTAATGGCTGTTATTCAATTTTCAAAGATCATACTT
This sequence comes from uncultured Faecalicoccus sp., assembly GCA_902497095.1. Lineage (GTDB taxonomy): Bacteria > Bacillota_I > Bacilli_A > Erysipelotrichales > Erysipelotrichaceae > Faecalicoccus. The sequence goes on along the minus strand of CABVDD010000030.1, from coordinate 14,122 downwards.
ACAAGGGGAGGTTTTTCACCTCTCACCATATAGGCATTTAAAACCCTTGTTTTGTCCAAATATTTTTAAATTTTTTTAATTTTTTCTTTCAGTAAATGGATTCGATAGTATATCGATGATCTTGGAATCCCTGTTATTTTAGAAACTTCATCCATTGTATAGCCTAAAATCCTTAACAAAAGAATATTTAACGTTGTACGATCTGTATTTGACAAAATCATATATAAATCTTCATCATTGATTTCATTCAGAAGATCTTCGACATCAATAATATCTTTTTTATCAAATGTCGGTCTGACAACAAAAAATATTTCTTTAGTGGGAATTTGTCTGGATATTATGCTTCGTTCTCGCTTAAATTCATTCCAATCATACGTTCTTAATTCTTTGATCGTACTTTCAGGTACTTTAAGCATCCGTAACAGTTCTTCCTCTTCTTCTTTCCATTCCAGCCACTTTTTATATTCTTCTGCGTAATTAAATCCCATTTCAGCTTCTCCTTTCTGTCAAGAAAGGCAAAGCCTGGCGGTGGTCTGGGAGGGGATGAAACAGCAATTTTCATCATCCCAGAAACCTATTTTCGATGTCTTGAATAGTTAGAATGCTCACATGATGTTGATCACAGAACATCTTAAATTCCATAAACAAATCTCTATAAATCACCAACCTTGTCCAGTCGTATATCAAGAGCACATCAAAATCTTTTCTTCTTACATGAACCAGAATATCTCTGATACCCTTTGTATTTAGAGTGTTTCCCTTTGTTATTTCATGTACAAAACCACAAACTTCAAGATTCATATGTTCTGCTAAGCTGCACAACAAATCCTTCTGATAAAAAATTAAATTTCTTTGAGTTCGTTCAGATACACGTGCATATATCCATGCTTTTTTCTTTTGCATAGTTTCCTCCTTTAAAGGGCTATCCCTTTCACTTAAAGAAGGGAAACTATTCCTAATTTTCAGCCATTATTTTTCTTAATTTTTGAAGAATTTTATGTTTATGATTATTCAATGTCTTTTCTGGAAGTCCCATCTTCTCTGCTAACTCCCGTTCAGAATGACCTTTAAAAAAGATTTCCTGGATGATGTATTGTTCCTGATCATTGAGTTTGTTTAATGCCTGATTCAATTCATATTTTCTATACCATTGGTTTATTCTTTCCTCTTCTGCAATCCTGTTAATTTGATATTTTTCAGCTTTTGAAAGATCAGCAAAGTTGCATAAATTCTTATCATTCTCTGAATCTCTGAGCATCTTCCGGTAACTGTTCTGACATACCAAAAATACCTTTCTGGGTACTCTCACTTTTTTGTTTTCCACTATCATGTAATATTCAAGTTTTCCATCATGCTTTTCTGTCCAAAAATTGTATCGATTATAATCATTTTTCACCTTATTCACTCCTTTCTTCTTGGTTAAAAGAAAGGAGTGAGGAGGATCTTTATTTGAAGTCTTAATATGCAATTCAAAAGCACATAAAAAAAGAGCAAGTTTTCTTTTTTCAAACTCACTCTTAAGTTTTAGAAAATATAAAATCACATAAAGATTCAAATCAATTTTATTGTCTGCACGATTATTTATAAACATTTATTATGCCTAGTAAGGTACATACACATTCAGATAGATATAAGACATATATAAAAAACTCCTTTCAACCTATATCCGTTGAAAAGAGTCGATTTTAACCTAAAACAACATTTTAATTTCTAAATTAGTGAACTTATAACTTTGGTTTTTGTGAAACCTTTGATTATTTATCATCTTCCTATTTTTTATATGTATTCCTAATTCTCTTATATTTTTCCAAACTATTCGCTTCCTCTTCTTGATAATAAATATAATGGCACACACTATTAACTTGACTAATGGCAAATTTATTAAGGACATCAACCATTTTTTGTAATAACTTATTATTTATTTTCTCTTTCATAAAACCAACCTCCTATGGATTACGTTTTCATTCTATTTAAAAGAAAATATAATTTAAAGACTCTTTGTTTAAGATGATTCTTACTTGATTAAAAAGAATACATTTTAATATAAAAATGGTAAAATTTACCATTTTTATAAGTTTTTGGCGTGTTTAATTATGCGTAATATTTTTATCATAATTTCTGGGGTAGAAGTAATGGGATATCTTTTAGAAATTATGCAAGAAAAAAATATATCACTACAGTATTTATCATCTAGATTAAATGTTAGTGTTCAGTTGCTAAAATATTGGATTGATAAAGATTATTCTATAAGAGTTAATCAAGCAATACAGCTTTCATCTACACTAGACGTTTCAATTAATCGTTTATTTTTAGGAACAGAAAAACCATCTTTAAACATTTCTAAGTTAAATTTTGAACAAATTCAAATTATTTATGATATCCTTGATCCCAATCATAGAAAACAAAAAAGACATACTCCAAATAAAGCATTAGAAGATATTAAAGATATGGGTGATAAAATAAAATTTATTAGGAAAGATATTTTAAATCTAAGTCAAAATAAGTTAGCCAAAAGTTTTAATGTTTCTAGAGAAACGGTTAAATATTGGGACTCTGGAATGTATTTAACTTCAATAGATAAAATAAGGGATATTTCTATTTTGTCTAAAATCAGTATGGATTATATTTTAATTGAAAACCATCCTTTGGAAATTTCAACATATGAGATGGATGAAAAAATATATAATGTAATTAATCAACTCATTGATATTTTTGCTGGTGAGAATAATGAAGCGAAATAAGTTTTATCAATTATTAGATCAAAAAGGACTGAACTATGATAGAGAATTATGTGATTATGGAATTAATGTTTTAAAAAACTATTTATTATATATTTCAATTATGTTAATTCCTGTTATTCATTATCATCTATTCCTAGATTTTCTCATTTTTCTGTTCTTATACATACCGACAAGAAAAAACATAGGTGGTGTCCATCTTAATAGCAAATTAACCTGTTTATTATTTTCAGTTTTAATTACTTTCCTCATAACGATATCTTCTAAATATAATTTTTTTCATGGGTTTTCGATGATAGTTTTATTTCATTTCACAGCAATCCTATTGTTGATATTAATAATAAAATTCGGCAGTATAAAGGATGATAAGAAGTTTTTAAATAACGATGAAAAAGAATACTATAAAACAAAATCGGTTTTTATTATTATATTTTATTATCTATTATTTGTTATTTCTCTTTTATTAAACATAACAAAAATATCGAACTCAATTTTTTGTATTTTTTTAATGTTTTTGATGAACTACGTTATATGGAAGATAAAAAAAACATAATCGAAGATGCTTCATTCTTTATTGTGCCTAAGACGCCTAATATAATAAAAATCACTTATTTACAATTTAATTGTATAAAGATAAAATTTCTTTGGTGATACATATGAAAATACTCATATACGATGATAATTCAGAAGATGTTAAACACCTGAAAAGATGCATAATGAATTTCTTTCAAAACATAAAAATGAAATACGAAATAGATGTGTGTCCTGATTCTCAATTTCTTGAAAATCATATTTATGATTATGACTTTTTATTTTTAGATATTGAATTAGATCAAGAAAATGGTATTCAACTTGGAAAAATTGTAAAGAGAAAACATAAAAATTGTCATATTATTATCACTTCAAAATATAAAAAATATTTAATAGATGGATATAGCATTAAAGCCGATCGATATCTATTGAAACCCATTTCCCAAAACCAATTTAATATCGATTTAAAAAATGTGCTTTTAGAGTATTATTCCGAAACAATCAGTATATTGGATCCCAGGATATCAAAAAAACGAATTTATTTAAATGACATCTTATATATCGAGTATTATGATAGGCATTCTGTTATTAATCTGCTCAATAAGAAAAAATTTATCACTCCTTACACTCTTCAATATTGGAAGCAGAAACTAAATCCTTATTCTTTTGGGCAATGTTATAGATCATACATAGTGAATTGTAAGCATGTTGTAGATATTGAAAAAGACCATATATTACTCATAAATGGAGAAACGATTTTTTTATCTCGAGGGTTGAAAAAAAGCTTTATTCAAAAATGGCTAGAAAGTGTTCAAAATAGTTTATGATATCAATTATATTAACTTGCTGGTTGTATTTATTAATATTTATTCTTTGTATGCATATGATAGATCATGTTAAAAGAAGCATTTTTAGAATAACTAGCATTTCTTTTATTGTTGCCGTTATGTGCGGACTATTGTTATTTAATTTTATTGGACCATATGGTAGATTGTTAGTTATTGGGATAGAAATTCTATTTTTTAAATATGTTTTTCCATATTCATGGTTTCGAATATTATATATTACTGTTTTCTTTGAAATTTCCATTGCAGCTTCTGAATGGACTGTAGGAACTATTGCAGCAATTTTTAAAATTCCTCGTTTTGATCTAGACAATATTTTTTATTCTTTCTATTTGATAGCTAGTTTGTCCTTCTCTTTTATTTATGATTTTCTCTTTGCAAAGTTGTATGTATTAACTATAAATAAAAATTATCCTAAATATAGTTGGATTATTTTGATACTACCATTTATCACTTACTATTTTGCTATAAATGTATCCGATTTCTTTTTTTCGTTTCAAACACCTTTAGAAGTAGCTTTTATTTTCTTTGGATTAATTATTTCAAATTTTATAATGTTACTTTTATATTTCTACTCTATACAAGTAGTTCAAATGAAAAATGAACTTATTGTGCTTAATCAAAAAGAAGCTCTTTTAAAAGAAAAAATGAATATAATAAATCAATATTACGAATTAAATTTTTCTTTTCTACATCAGTTACTACATGAATGTAATTTATTAAATATCTATGAGGAACAAAATAATAAAGAAAAGCTCCATGCTCTGATAGAAAAAATTAGCAAGAGGACCTGTAAAGCATTCAACACAATTTGTACAAATTCGTCTGTATTTAATTTAATTCTAAATAGTTATTTAAATGACGTTCAAGAATATAATATAGATGTAGAAACATGGATTGACTGTAATTTATCTACTATAGAATATACAGATCAAATTTTATTATTTCAATCGATCATGGACTTTTGTATTGATGAGATCAAGCATGGTCAAGAAGATAAAAACATAATCAATGTCTGTGTGAAAGAAATAAATTCTAAAATAGCAATAAAAGTGGAATGTACTTGGAATAAACTAAATCAATATAAAGTTCCAATACAAATACAAGAAAAATACAAAACGTATGTCAATATATCAAATCATGACAATATTTATATTATTTTGATATTGTTTAAATAGTATCAAAGTAAAGTATATAAATCGATTGACAAGATCACTCTTTACGCTAATCTTGTCATTTTTTTGATGCAACTATTTTATAGGGCTAGAGTAATACTGAATGTAATTTCTAAATTATTCATAGATACTCATCACTTCATAAAATACTAGTTCCTATGAGTCAGTTTGATCCAATCAAGATAATTCATTTCAATATTTTTTTCATTACCAAATCTAATAAATTCATTGGATTTTATAAATGTAAAATTAACATCATGCCATTCCATGAAATGAAATTTAATCAAATATACACACGTATGTCATTAAATAAGTGTATAGTATATTGAAAACAACATCGAATTATTTCTGTGAAAACTTTGATTATTACTAATTTCATAAAAAATGGACTGTTCTAAAATAGAGATAGAATTGACATTGCAAATGTATCCAATTGCTAAAAAGAAATTAGCATTATTGAATTCACTTGTTATTCCAGATAAGCATGCTTCTCTCATAAAAGTAGATTATTACTCATATATTGAACACACAGTAAACTATTGGCTTACATTTCTTTCTGAAGAAGAAATAACTATTATTATACAACGTAGTTTCAAAAGAAAATCATTTTATAAAATTGCACAAACTATGAATTACTCTAATCATAGTGTCATATGCAAAAAATATAATAAAATCATTAGAAAAATAATGACACTAATAAAATAACTCCATTTCCAATAGAACATTTATATTTTGAGATTAGAGATTAATTTTTATTACCATTTAATCAAATACTTTACCATTTAAACAGTATGCCTTTAAATACATTATTGTAATCGTATAATTTAGTTAAAGAAGGTAATGTATAAAAGGAGGTATCTACCAGTGTATTGATTTGTAATTAGTAAGTAAAAAGATGTAATAAGATATGTTACAGAAAGGAATATAATATGAAAAAAATTAAAGTTAAGTTACTAAGTTTATTTATGATTGCATGTACTTTATTACCTGTAACCAACATACATGCACTAGAACAAGAAACCATTCAGCCAAGGGCTGCATCCATTAGTGTTTCAATTTCTGAAGCCTCAGCAAATGCTACTTTATATAATCCAGGATATGTACAAAGTTTATCAGTTAAAGGATATTATGAATATATTGATGCTCGTGGAAAAGTATATAGTACAACTAAAACAACGTATGCTCAATCAGCTTCATGTACTAATAACTTCTATGCTCCAACATATTGTGCATCTAGATATATTCAAGGTACAGGATATGTAGATGGCTATAGTATTGGATCTGCTAGTAAATACTATTAATGGTAACCATGAGAAACGGTAGCTGCTACCGTTTCTCTATATTTATTTACGAGGTGTTATATGAAAAAAATAATTCAATTCGTTTCTGTCTTTTGTCTAAGCCTATCTTTGGTTGGATGTGCTACTAAAGAATCAGTAAAGGAAATCATTCTCTATACAGATATCAACAGTATTGGCTGGCTAGATTATGGGGAAAATTATACCTCTCTTGAATCTGATCGGTTAGATGCATTCAACAAACGTTTAAATGCATTGGGAGTGAACGCAAAGCTTGTCATTAAAAGCTATTTACCGGCTATAGGTTACCAACAAAAAGGAGAACTGGTACAGAATATTCTTGAGCAAGATCCGGATGCAGATATGATATTTTTTAATTCTGCTTATGTTAACGATCTGGAACCTCTGGATTCATATTTAGAATCAGATCATGGTCAGGAACTGACAAGCCAATTTTCCAATACATGGCTCCAAAATTTAAAAATCAATGGTCACACTTATATGATTCCTAAAAATGTATATCCTTTAACCAAGCAGTGTGCCATCATCAGTAATACAACATGGGAAAAGTACCCAGACCTTCAAAATCAAACCAGTGCATTCAGTGCTCTTCAGTATATGGACAGTCATTATGAACCTACAGAAAATCAGGTTTTATTTTTGTATATGTCCTTATCCAATTTGTTGGCGGATCAATATCAGGCAATTACAAATGATGAGGACAGTCCTTTATATTTAAGAAAGTCGGATTACACCGTTGTTAATATTTATGAAGAAGAACCGGTACTGAATTTATTACGCTTGATTAATTCTATCCACCAAAAAGGACTGACCGGAAAAGGTATGAACGTGGCTGACTTTCAAAGTTTATCTTCTATGCCTGATGGTGGACAAGCTCTTCAATTCGGAAATAATTTTTCATTTGCACCACAGGAAGACTTGTTTCAAACTTTATATTTTGGCCAGGAAATGTATGCTTCGGCCGGTGGCTTATCCATCTTAAAAGACAGTGATGCAAAAGAAGAAGCATTTGAGATCTTATGGGCCATGAATACAGATAAAAAAGCTGCTGAAATCTTACAATACGGTTCGGATCCGGATCGAAACGAAGATGGAAAAATCATAGATAACCAGCATACATATTTTGGATCCTGGAATATGCTGGGAAATGATATGATCACCGAGTCCAGCCAGGGGCAGCCGGAAAATAAAAAAGAGTATTTTAAATCCATGGAGGAAAAATCAGATGTCAATCGCGAACATATGACACCACTATTATTTGATACTTCTTCTTTTAATGATAAACTGGATACTTTTCTTTCCATCATTGATAAAAACCAGTATGTCAATATGAATGTTGATGGTATATATATGGCTGATCAGGCTTTCGATACACAGCAATTTGAAAACTATCTACAAACCGTACGTTCCAGATTGAAAGAAGCCGGTATAGAAAAGGTTCAGGCAGAACTTCAAAAACAGGTCGATACATGGTTAAAAGAACAGGAAAAATAATATGAAACTGGAATGCAGACACATCAGTAAAACATATGGAAACACCAAGGCTCTGCAAGATTTTACTTGTCAAATGGAACCGGGAATCTATGCTCTTCTGGGACCAAACGGGGCTGGAAAAAGTACCTTGATGAATATTTTGGTTACTTTGTTAAAACCGGATCAAGGTAACATTCTCTACAATGGTGTGCCAATCCATAAACAGAAAAAGGAGTATCTTTCCCTTTTAGGATACATGCCGCAAAAAGTATGTCTGTATGAGGATTTCTCTTTACAGGATTATCTGTATTACATAGGTTGGCTAAAAGGGATGAAGAAAAAAGAGATTATTCAACGTGCAGATCTTCTAGTTGAGCAGGTTGATCTGCAAACTGTATTCACTCATAAGATTCGTACTTTTTCAGGTGGAATGAAACAGCGGGCCATGTTGGCAGCCAGCCTGATGAACGATCCTAAAGTCCTGATTTTAGATGAACCGACGGCCGGTCTGGATCCCATCAAACGACTGGAGATGCAAAACTTGATTGCTACTTTCTCCAAAGACAAGATTATACTCTTCGCCACTCATGTTGTTAGTGATATTGAATTTATTACCGATACGTTTCTTTTCTTAAAACAAGGAAAGTTGATCTCTCAGGGTACCCGAATTGAAGTTATACAGCCTCTGGAAGGCAAGGTAAAAGAAGTTCAAATCGATCCGGCAGAATATGAAATCATAAAAAGAAAATTTCCGGTGGTATCTATCCATTATGAAAAAGAGAAACTGATAGCCCGTATCCTTGATCAGGAAAAGAAAACTGCAGGGAAAGAGGTTATTCCCGGAATTGCCGATGTATATCTATCATTATTTGAGGAATAGCTTATGTTCTGGTATGAATGTAAAAAGACATTGTTTCGACCGACTGTACTTGTATGGATGATCCTGCTTCTGCTGTCCAACAGTGTCCTATATGGTTTATGGAATCAATCACAAGGAATTGACGGAGAGCTTTATCAGAAACTCCAAGTCCTTACAGATACACAATTGGAACAGGCCGATTCCTCTTTGGCAAAGGATCGTATTTTGAAAGAACGGCAAGGTTTAAAAGATTATCCTGCTTACCTGGAAAACATTCTAAAATCGGATATAGGAACCATTTCCATTTTTTCGGACTCCCTGATGAGTCAACAGGAAGAAAGCGTAAAATCTCATTATGTAGGAAAAAATCTTTCAGCGGGAAATCACAGTGAAGGAACACTTTCCATTGAAAGATTACAGGAATACTGGCTCTGGCTGATTCCGGAAATATTGTTTTTGATATATCTTCTGATACAGATCGTTCAAAAAGATAAAGAATCTAATTTTTCTGAATATATACAGACACTTCCCAAAGGATCAATATCCTGTTATGTGACAAGGCTGGGTGCTGTTCTTTTGACAATGACTGTATTTACCATCTTAACTTGTCTGACCATGATCGGCATAGGAATTGGACTCTATGGTCCTGTGGATCTAGGCCTTCCTGTTCAGAGTGTATTAAATTTGAGAAGTATTTGTGATCCGCTATCTATTGGTCAATTTCTAGTTTACTGGACAGTAACAAAAATCCTGGTTGTTTTGATGACATCCACATTATTCTATGCACTTTGTTCAATTACAAAAAATGTTTGGATGGGCTTGGGGATTGGCTGTATAGCTTTTGGAATCTGTCATGCCTTGAGTCTGGTTCCGGAAGATATTCAAAATGTACTGAACTTTTTAAATCTGACAACACTCCTGGATCCTTTAGATGCATATATTCATGTACGCTACTGGTTTATAGGGAATCTAATCGTATATCATCCTTGCTTATACGGTGCTTTTATCATTGTGGTATGGATCATTACAGCTTGCGGATACAGAGGTTTTATATCCAACCAGCAATGGATCAGCTTAAAATTTCATTTGCATAGAAAACATACGTGTCATACTTTAACTTTCTATACATTCAAAAATTTTTGGATTCATCAAAAAGGGCTCTTATTTTTGATCCTTGTTCTTATTTTTACTGCTGGATGGCTGTGGAACATTCGTTCTTTTTCATCAGTCTATGATGTGCAGATCAACGAATACATTGATACCCTGGGTTCAATGCCAACAGATGAGATGCTTCAAAAAGAAGCTGCTTACTTTCAACAACTTCATAGAGATCTTGATATAGCAGAAGATCCGCTTCAAAAACAGATCATACAGGAAGAATTAAACCAAGAAAGTGGATTTGAACTTTATCAACTGCGTATGCAAAACGCCCGTTCCCTACAAAAAGAAAAACTGATCAAAGAAGATCAATGCCGACTGTTCTTTGGAAATGATACCTTTCGCCAAACTGTCTTTTTACTTTTGATTACTTTACTCATGTTTACAGTATATAAGAATAAAAACAGAGACAATCATAGTGGAATGAGTCATTATCAAAAAGTTTTGCCTTATCGACAAGAGGCTTTGTTAAGCCAGTGGTTTAGTATGGGAGTTCTGGGTACGCTGGCAGTCTTAGGAATTAATCTTTTAATGATAACTAGAAATTTACAAATATATCCGGTCAACATTTACTTTGAAAACGTTAGAAATTTGATGGATGTGCATATTCCGATTCATCTTCCAATATGGGGATATCTGTTCCTTCAAACAGGCATTCAGGTTCTTGCCGTTTGGATCATGAGTTATTTATGGTTGGAGCTTTTTGAAAGAGTGCATCATAAGACATTATGGTTTTTATCGCTTTGTATCCTGCTAGCTATACCATTATTGTTGGATTATTTATGGATATGGATCAACCCTTTATGGATATCCCTGTTCTATCCATTTGAAAGCCTGATCATCTTTTCAATCACTTTACTTATTATGTTGGGGATTTCCCTATTCATGTTGTGGTTCAGAAAGAAAGGAGAATGAGCATGAAAAAATTCACATGTCTGTTAATTCTTTTGTGTCTATTATGTGGCTGCCAGACAAAAGAAGAAACTGCATATACAGATCAAAACGAGATTGCACGCTTCTTTTATCCAAGTGCCAGTGCGGATGGTATCTATCATATGGTAACGGATCCTCAGAAATCAATCGATGTGGAAAAATCGGATGGTTCAAAAACAACACGAAACTATAGGCAGGTCTATTTCTACGACTATGAAAGTCAGAAAGATGTCCCACTGTGTTCAAAACCTAACTGCACGCACCAGGATGAGGAGTGTGATGCGTATGCACTGTCATTTTTAAAAGAGGAAGACATGTATTCCAATCCGGTCTCCTATAAAAACAAGCTTTATTATGCATACAGCGATCTGTTTGCTCCTTCTTTTTCAATTTGTCTAAGTAATCTGGATGGCTCGAATCGCAAAGTGATTTATTCCGAAGAAGGAAAACTATTACAAAATGCCTTCATCTATGAGAATAAGGTCTATGTCAGTGTCAATCTATATCAACCGGATGAGCAAGGCTTGCTGATGGAACAAACACAGGATTATGAATTTTATTCTATTGACTTGGAAACAGGGACAAAAACTGATCTTTCTACATCCAATAAAGAATTGGTAAACATGCTTTCATTCACAGACAATAAGATTTATTTGGCTTCTATTTCCAAAGAAGATCCTTCCAGTCAATATATTGACATACTTTGTCTGGACGAAGGCGAAATACAAACGATTCAGGAGAATATAGATAATCAAGCAACAGTATTTGGATACAAAGATGCCTTATATACACTGGATGAGCAGACTGGAGATCTAGTTAGCTGTAAATATGGAGATACAGAATGGACAAAGGTTATACATGTAGATGAACCTGGAGATTATAATTTTTCCTCCTTAAATCCATATGGAATCTACAGTGTACAAAAAATGAATGAGGAAAATACTTCTTTTTATTCTATTGATCTGAATACAAATAAAATCATAAAAGATGCAAATGTTATCTTATCTCATGATGACGGATATATTGTGGAATTAGATCAACAAAAATACAAATTTGAGAAAAACACTGAATTGGATAATAATCATTAAGTAACCATGATAATAAAAGAAATTCATTGTAGATTTTGGATTAATTTCTTTGATGTGGATCTGTATTTAATTTTAACTGGTATAATTATAAATTAATATAAAAAGGATCGCTTAACCTCCAATTTGTTGATATGACATAAATAGCGCTGAATTAGACAGTATTTTATAAGTACAGAAAGGGAATACCAGGAAATGGATCCACAGGAATTCCTTTTACTGATCATGAAAAGATTGAGAGAACAAACAAGTTACTTTTTTATCCGCCAAATACGGAAAGAAGACCTTTCTAAGTTTGCGATTGCTTAAAGAGCTATGTCAACAAATTGGAGGTTAAGCGAATTTTTTCTATTTAATCAAATACTGTACCATTTAATCAGAATTGAATTAAATAGAGCCGTTATAATTGTATAATCTGCATCATAATAATTGAAAATCATTTTAATTTATTTGAATAAGAAACCATGCTAAACAGCAATCAACTTTTTAAAATTATTAATAAAAGTGTACATAGAAAGGAAAATAATATGCAAAAAATTGATAAAAATAATATTTCAATCTCAAATTCAAAATTTCTCAAGAAAAATTGGTTTTTCTTCATACCTACAGCAACTAAAATTACTGTTTATTACGGAATTATATCATGTTTATTTTTTTTATTGTTATTTTCAATCTTCGCTTATTGGAAATATCATTATATTTTTTTAGGGTGTATTATCTTCATTTTGGTTGTGCTCATGGTAACTATTCTAAAATGGAGAAGTGTAATACTAAGAATCGGCGCAAATAAATTTTTATCAGGAGTGTATGAAGTTTATTTAAATGAAGAAGGATTACACGTAAATTCTAAAAGTGAAAAATATCTAACCGATTTCAAATATATTAAATGTTATCGATGGATTGGTGGTAAGTGCATACTCTTTGTGGCTGATGGCGGATTTTTAGTTCTTTCTAAAAAACATCAAGAATTAAGCAAAAAAACAATAAAGAAAACCTTAGCGAATTATCAAATTTGTCGTAAAAGCAAGTGGCTTTAGATCTATAGCAGGAAGCTTGCTCTGAAATGATTTGTATTCATCTAAAAATTGTAAAACTCATAATTTTGCTACTTATTATAGAAAAAACCTCCTTACAATATTACCTATGTTTACTCATGGGTTAAAATTCTTGTAAAGAGGTCTATTTTTAATTGGCTTCTAAACTATACATAGTTAATTTATTTTTAATTAAATTTGATATGTATTCATTAACCAAGCAAAAGCCCATTCTCCAACAGTGCTAGCAGCTACAGGAGGATACAAGATGACTGTCATAGCAAAGATAGAAACCACAGCAGCTGTTCCAACTAAAGCTATTCCTAAACTAACATCCATATCTGGAGTTGCCATTAATGTTAGCTCTACCTCGATAGATATAGTTCCTTCAACACCTGATTTTTCATATAATTTATCAGTTTCACAAATAAAAGATAATGTAGTCATTAATGCATTAGCTGTTATGACTTCAAAAGAGATATTTCCAACTTCAAGTCCAAGTGCTAAATTTGTTAAGCTTTGTGAAATGTATCCACTTGCATTAGAATCATCCACTTGTTGTGTAACCTCATTAATTTTAGCTTCACAACTTGGAGTAATTTTTCCGTTTTCAACTTCTATCCCTATTGTATAATGACTACTAGAATGAGTCTTTAATGCCGAGGATAGCTTTAGTTTACCTGATACAGTAAATCCGCCATAAACACCGGTTCCTAAATCATATTCTCCATGATTAAAGTTAATTTCTCCGGTTGGTAGTTTTTCAGAAAGATCGAATCCAATTCCCTGAAAACATTCCTCTAAATAATCTAGTTTGGCATCGTATACTAAATCTTCATTTCCAATTTCTTCTCTGTCGTCAAAATCTTTACATGCTTCATCTCTACCAGATACTCCTACCTTATCTAAATCGAAACTTGCAACGGTGTACAAAGGGAACATAATAAAAAACTTAATAATGGACTGCCAATC